>PEXM01000083.1:0-394 GCA_002779055.1 Elusimicrobia bacterium CG08_land_8_20_14_0_20_44_26 | reverse complement strand
AAGTATTAGAACCGTCCCCATACTTCTCACAGTTTTCGTCCTATCGCCACCACCGCCTGCGACTTAATAATATTCCCCGTATCCTGGTCGGCAAGTTCAACTGATATAATGTATATTCCGCACGGCAGATACTGCTGGTTGACGTCCTTGCCGTCCCAGTCGTAATCGTAATGACTCGCCTGAAATTTTTCCCCGCGGACAATTGTTCTGACAAGCCGCCCCTTTATATCGTAAATCAAAATATTGCATCTGACATCCGTCGCAAATGTCGTCGGCGCATTAAAAACGATGCGGCATTTTGTCGGCTTTCCCGCGGGCGCGGATAACGGAAAGAAAACATTAATTTCTTTGTCGGAATCCGGGTCAAAAACGCTCAAATCCATTCTTTTAAGAT
>PEXM01000061.1 GCA_002779055.1 Elusimicrobia bacterium CG08_land_8_20_14_0_20_44_26 | reverse complement strand
AAAAAAATACTGAATGATACGGGATATAAGGGGAGAAATATTTTAAAAAAATGTCTGCTGGATCCTTCTTGCGGTGACGGTAGATTTTTAATTGAGGCAGCGCGTAGAATAATAAATGAATCCAAATCCAATGAATTAAAAGAAAATCTATCATATCTTTATGGCTGGGATATAAATGATAAAGCCATAAAAAAATGCAAAGAAAATTTAAATGAGTTGGTTAAAAAATGCAATATCAATGTGGCTTGGAACATTGAATGTTGCGACACATTAAAAAAAATTGAGAACTTTAATTCGTTATTTAAAAACGAAATGTTTATGCTGTTTGATTACATAGTGGGAAATCCGCCGTATATAAGGATTCAGCATTTGGAAGAAGAACAAAGAAAATTTATTCAGCAAAATTATAAGTTCTGTTCTAATGGTTCCACAGATATTTACATTGCTTTTTTTGAATTTTGCTTAAAGGCCTTAAAGAAAATGGGTGTTTGCGGGTTAATAACGCCCAACACTTATTTTACCACTGAAACCGCCCGAATTATTAGAAAGTATTTTGAAGATAACAGAAACTTAATAAAAATAACAAACTACGGCGAAATTCAAATTTTTGAGAATGCAACCACTTACAGCGCTATAACTATTTTCGGCAAAAAAACTAATGAAAATTTTGTTTTTGAAAAAGCGAAAACAAAAAAAAGTTTTACTGCCAGAAAAATAGATTTTAAGGAAATTGTCGGTAAAAAATTTTGGCAATTATCCGTTAAAAATAAATTTAGTAAAAAAACCGGAAAGAAATTGAAAGAGATTTGTGACATTCATTGCGGCTTGGCGACTTTAGCGGATAAAGCGTATATTATGAAATTTATAAATTTTGAGGGTGAATATATCAATTTATTTTCCAGATTAAAAGGGAAAATAAAAATAGAAAAAAATATTGTAAAACCCATAATTAAAGTATCCCGTTTGAAATTTTCCGATGAACCCATAAGAGAATACATTTTATTCCCGTACAAAAAAGAATTTGGTAAGAATAAAATTATTTCCGAGAGCGAATTAAAAGGTGAATATCCCAACGCTTATGAATATTTATGCGAGGTTAAAAATTACCTGGATAAGAGATGCAACGGTAAACCTAACCCTGTCGCGTGGTACGGATACGGCCGAACGCAAGCTTTGGATACGAGTTTCGGGAAAAAAATTCTATTTTCTCCGATGGCTAAAAAACCAAAGTTTATATATTCCGATAATGAAGAGGCGACTTTTTACTCCGGGTATTGCATTAAATACGACGGTGATAACGAAGAACTATTAAAAAAATTAAACAGTAAGGAAATGGAGGAATTTGTTTTAATATCCGGAAGGGATTTTAGAGACGGCTGGAAATCTTACAGTAAAAAGATTATACAGGAATTTGCTGTTAATATTCCCGCCTCCGAGATGGTAAAAATAAGCGTAAAATTGGGTAAAGAACTTTATGATTTTGGGAGCGTAAGAATTTGATTATAAGACGGCTCAATTACGGCGCGGACCTGTGTGAAGAAATAAAAAGGGTTTGTGAAGAAGAGAAAATCACCTCGGGCTGGTTTAACGCCGTGGGCGCTCTCAAAAAACTTTCGTTCGGTTTTTACGACCAGAAAAAGAAAAAATACGGGAAAATTAAATTTTCAAAACCCTGTGAAATTGCATCCTGCGCGGGAAACATCTCGGAGATTGACGGAGAGGTTTTCGTTCACGCGCACATTTGTTTTGCCGACGAGCGCGGAAATGTCAGGGGCGGCCATCTTTTTGACAGCGTTATTTTCGCATGCGAAGCGGGAATTTTTTCTGTCGCGAAAAAACTGAAAAGAGAATACGACAAAAAAACGGGTTTAAAACTATGGAAATAACAAAAGAAGAAATAATTAAAAGAGTCAGAGACGCGGGGGTCGTCGGCTGCGGCGGGGCGGGTTTTCCGACGCACGTTAAAATCGCCGCCGCCGGCAGGCGTGCCGAAGTTGTCATCGCAAACGGCGCGGAGTGTGAGCCCCTTCTCAAAACCGACCAGTATCTTATGTTGCACAAATCCCGCGAAGTTGTGAGAGGTCTTCAACTGGTAATGGCCTCTTCCGGCGCCTCCCGCGGCGTCGTTGCCCTTAAATCAAAATACCATGAAGCGTGCGCCTCTTTGAAGAAAGAAGTGCCGCCGGAAATAGAAGTTTTTGAAGTGGGAAATTTTTATCCGGCCGGAGACGAGCATGTTCTTGTAAATGAAGCGACAGGCAGAATCGTGCCCGAAGCCGGAATCCCTATCGCCGTCGGTGTCATAGTGGACAATGTCGCGACCCTTATCAATGTGTGTGAGGCGGTGGATAAAGGCCTCGCCGTAACGAGAAAATATGTGACGGTTACGGGAGAAGTGAAAAGACCCATCATCGTAAAGTGCGCCATAGGTTCGCGTATCCGCGATGTCGTAAAACTTGCGCAGCCGATTTTTGAAAATTATGTAATTGTTGACGGCGGTGCGATGATGGGCGAAATTGCGGACGAGGATGAAGTCGTAACGAAGACGACGGGAGCTTTTATTGTTTTGTCAAACGACTCGTCCGTAGTAGCGGGGAAGAGACGAAGTATTCAAGTTTCGAACAGGCGCGCGAAATCAATCTGCGACCAGTGTATGGATTGTACGTTAACATGTCCGAGGAATTTGCTCGGCCACAGGATTTATCCTCACAAAATTATGAGAATGAATTTTTTTGACTGCGATGAAATGAATGAAACGACATCGGGAAGTTTTCTCTGCTCGCAGTGCGGTCTGTGCGAGATAACCTGCCCGCAGGGACTCTCCCCGAAAGCGGTTTTTAAATCGGTAAAAGAACGCTTGATAAAAAAAGGATTCAAAAATATTTTACAGAACGCGGATTTAAAAGTTCACGGCGAAAAGGACTTGAGGAAATTTTCCGCCCTTCGCCTTATCCACCGTCTCGGTCTTGCCGCTCTTGACAGGCCCGCGTCGCTTTACGAAAAGGTCTTCGTGCCGCCGCGGGTAAGGATACCCCTCCTCCAGCACACCGGTTCGCCGGCCAAACCGGTTGTGATACCGGGAGCGCAGGTAAAAGAGGGGTCTTTAATTGCGGCGATACCCGAGGGGAAGCTCGGCGCGAATATTCATTCAAGCATAACTGGAACGGTCGTAAAAATAGACGAAAAGTATATTTATATCGAACAGTGAATTAGTGAAGAGAGGTGATGTATGCAATCGGCAATAGGTCTGATAGAACTAAACTCTGTGTCGAGCGGCTTTGAAGTCACGGACAGCATGATTAAAGTCGCGGGGGTGGAACTTGTGGAGGCGCATCCCGTCTGTCCGGGGAAATTCATAATACTCGTTACCGGAATGCTTTCCGATGTGCAGAGCAGCATTGATAAAGGCATAGACATCGCGGGAGAATTTCTCGTGGACACTCTGCTAATACCCAATGTGCACGGGGATGTCATACGCGCCATCAGAGGCATAACGGATGTAAAAGAAATTGACGCTCTCGGGTCGGTCGAGACGATGACTGTCGCATCGTGCATTGTCGCATCCGACGCGGCAAGAAAAAAAGCGTCTGTTGAACTTATCGAGGTGCGGCTGGCTATGGGTATCGGTGGAAAAAGTTTTTTTACTCTTACCGGCGAAGTCGGGGCGGTGAAGACTGCCGTTACCGCCGCCTGCAAAGCCATCGAGGGAAACGGAATAATCGTCCACAAAATGGTTATACCTCATGCGCATGAGGATATGAAAAAAGTCGTGTTTTAATTGATAATGTCAAAAAAAATATGAAAAGTTATTCACAGATTAGAGGGGGAATAAACCCCCTTTCATCCCCCTTTGAAAAAGAGGGAAAGAGGGAGATTTCCGGGAGGAGACGTTATGAATATTGCGATAGGTTCCGACCACGGGGGTTATAAGCTCAAGGAGCATTTGAAAAAATATTTGCAGAAAAACGGACACACCGTCGTTGATTTTGGATGTTATTCGGAAGATTCGGTTGATTATCCCGACATAGCTTTTCTTGTGGGGGAAGCGATGAAAGATAAAAAATACGATAAGGCCATTCTCATTGACGGCACAGGCGGAGGAATGACTCTCGCCGCTAACAAGATAAAAGGAATAAGGGCAGTGTGCGCGTATAATGAGGCGACGGGCGCTTTTGCTTCAGAGCATGACGACGCGAATATTCTCTGTTTGGGTGGGAAAATGCTCGGAGAACTTCTGGCGGAAAAAATAGTGGACGCTTACATTAAAACGCCCTTCGGGGGCGAACGTCACCAGAGGCGACTTGATAAAATAGCGGAAATTGAGAAGAAATATTTTAAATAAAAGTGAGTAAATTTGTAAAAATTGCGGTTGCCAGCGACCACGCGGGTTTTGCCGCGAAAGAAGAGATAAAAAAATATCTTGCGGGAAAAGGTTACGAAGTGAAGGACTTTGGATGCTTCAGTAAAGAATCCTGTGATTACCCCGACTTTGTTTTTCCTGCCGCGCAAGCCGTAGCGAAAGGGGATCTGGATAAGGGCATTTTTATCTGCGGTTCGGGCAACGGCGTTAATATCGTCGCCAATAAAGTCCGCGGCATCAGAGCGGCAGTCGCGTATAACAAGGAAACAGCGCGTCTTGCCGCGGAAGATACGGGCTGTAATGTCATCTCTTTCGGAGCGAAATTTATGAAAATTGAAGATATTAAAGAAAGAATAGACGTCTGGCTTTTAGCATCTGTCCCTACCGGCAGACACAAAAGGCGTGTAGAAAAAATAACGAGAGGCGAAAAGTGTTACCGGCAAAAGTGATAGGCAGAGTCGTGGCTACCGCAAAATGGCCGACGTTGAAAGGAATAAAACTTCTTCTTCTCCAGCCGACCGACTGGAAGGGGAATCCTGACGGTAATCCAATTGTCGCCGCCGACGGCGTCGGGGCGGGAAGCGGCGAGTTTGTTTTTTATGTTAAAGCGAGAGAAGCTTGTTTTTCGTGGCTTTCGGGAGATAAACAGGAACTTTCCGAGATGCCGCCAGTTGATGCGACGGTAATGGGCATCATAGACGGCGTTGATTTAATGAGGGAAGAGTTATGAAGATGGAAGATGGAAGAGAAATCCCCCTCAATCCCAAATCCCCTCTGACTCCGGACAAATCTCCCCTGGCCCCTCTCAAATCCCCTCTAACTCCCCTTTTACAAAGGGGAGAATCCCTTTTTCAAAGGGGGAAGTTCCCCTTTTCCAAAGGGGAGAACCGAAATCCCCTCTTACTCCCTACAAATCTCCCCTGGCCCCTCTTTTTCAAAGAGGGGAAATCCTTTTACAAAGGGGGAAGTATGAGGAAAGAGAAGAGTGACAGGTTATGAAAATTTGTAAAGTTGTGGGGAAGGTCTGGGCGACGAGAAAGCACGCGTGCCTTCACGGCAAGAAACTTCTGCTCGTTCAGCCAATTGACATAGAAACATCTGAAAAAAAAGGTCAGATTGTGATGGCAGTCGATCTTGTTGATGCGGGGCAAGACGATACGGTTTTGGTAAATGACGAAGGTAATTCCGCAAGAGGAATGCTTGAAAATCCCGTCGCCGGCATAAGGACGGTCGTCTGCGGAATAATAGATGAGTTGACAATTTCGGGAAAATTTTAAGGAGTGTCGTATGGATAAAAATGAAATTGAAAAAATTGTAAGGAAAGTGCTGGAAGAAATGGAAAGAAAGGAGCATTTAGGGTCGGGCGGGGCGGCTCCCGATACCTCAAAAGTGACGACAGGCACCTCGGGAAAGCCGGTTCCAGCAGGAACTTCGCGCGTTACAATCGGGACGGCGGGAAAAGTTTTTTCTTCCTCTTATTTTCCGGTTCAGAATAAAAATCAGAAATCATCCGAAAAATGTTCTCTGCTTGAATCGGGAGAATGCTTAGAATGTATGCGGTGTGTGGCAAAAAGACCGGAAGACGTAAAGGCGCTCCGCAATGCAGGTGCGAGCAGAATTACTGCGGCGAATTTAGGCGGCATCGGATTTGATTCCGAAATCGCCCATATGATAGACCACACCATTCTCAAAGCAAATGTGACACAGGAGCAAATCGGGAAGGTGTGCGACGAAGCGAAGAAGTATAATTTTGCTTCGGTTTGCATAAATCCCTCGTATGTTTCCTTCGCGAGCGGTCTTCTTAAAGGCACTCCCGTGCGCGTCACAACCGTTATAGGTTTTCCGCTTGGCGCCACAACGTCAACGACGAAAGCGATTGAAGCAAGAGACGCCATAGCCGGCGGCGCGGATGAAATTGATATGGTTATTAATGTAGGAGCCCTGAAAAGCGGCAATTACTCTCTTGTGCTGGACGACATAAAAGCTGTCAGGGAAGCGACAAAAGGGCACATTCTGAAAGTTATCATAGAGACGGCTCTTTTGACAAAAGAGGAAAAAATAAAAGCGTGCGAACTGGTGAAAGAAGCCGGCGCCGATTATGTGAAAACGTCAACCGGTTTTTCAACGGGCGGAGCGACGATTGACGATGTAAAACTTATGCGTAGCGTCGTCGGTCCTTTAATGGGCATTAAGGCGGCGGGCGGCGTTCACACGCTTGAAGAGGCGAGGGCTATGAAGGCGGCGGGCGCCACAAGAATAGGCGCCTCGGCCTCCGTGGAGATTGTTACAGGGGAGAAATCGCAGGCGAAAGGATATTGAGTGTAATAGGGACGGTTCCTATTACTTTGCACAAATGTGTTCAATAGGAACCGTCCCTATTGATTATTGAGGAGGATGAAATGTCTAGAATGGCTCTTGGAATGATTGAAACAAAAGGTCTTGTTGGTATGATTGAGGCGACGGACGCCATGGTCAAAGCCGCAAAAGTGACTCTGTCGGGTTATGAGAAAATCGGCGGCGGTTATGTGACGAGTTTTGTGAGAGGAGAAGTCGGAGCCGTGAGAGCCGCGGTTGAAGCGGGAAGCGCCGCCGCTCAGAGGGTGGGAGAGCTTCTTTCCGTCCATGTAATACCGGCTCCCGACGAGCAACTTGAGTCCATACTTCCGCAGGGACAAAAATAAATATTTTCGTTAAAGCAAATGGATTTCGTTGAAGAAAGAATACGGAATATAATTGCCGACGAACTGCTTAAATACGTTCCCCGCGGAAGGAAAATAAAGAAGGGCTTTTTCGCAGGCGATTATCTGCGTAATTTGGGTGTAAGAAAAGAGTCCTCAATTTTGATAACCGAAGAACTTGTCAGAGAAGCGCTCAAAAGCGGTT
>PEXM01000034.1 GCA_002779055.1 Elusimicrobia bacterium CG08_land_8_20_14_0_20_44_26 | reverse complement strand
TTCCACAGGCGCTGCCATCCGTCGTCGGACGATGCGTAAAAATAACACTTATCCGTCAAATAAAGACAGAAATTGACAGGTTTTGCGAGGTCGCCGCCGTCTATGTCTTTTTTTACGGAATAGCCGGCGGAAGGATTCCACCAGTAAAATTCCAGGGGCTCACAAACATCGGCGGGGATATTAAAAGAACCCCCTATTGTGAAATAACCGTCTTTGGCATTAACCAAATATTCCATACCGCTTTCGGAAACGCTCACGGGCAATTCCTTTAATTCCTCAAAAAGAATATTTGAAATATCCGCATACGCCGCGGGAAGAGGCGCGCCGATGGCTTCATAAACATCGGCTATGCCGTATAAAACGTTTGCCGCGTTATTTTCGTCTTTCCAGTTTGAAATATTTTCTAATTTATAAACGCTCTCAAGCGCCGGAATAAGTTTTTCTCCGCGGGAGGCGCCTGAGTTTTTATATTTTTCAAGGGTGCTGCGGCTTTGCGCGAAAAAATCCCAGAGTTTAAGATTGATGCCGCTTAATATTATTCCTGCGTCCGTCGGAGGCGGCGGAAAAACCCCCGATAAATCGGGGAACTCGGGTGACCTGGCGTTAAAAATTTCTCTCAAATCGTCAAATGAATCCGCTTTCGCATATATGGGAATATTTTCATCCGGAACGTCCGGCGTTTCCCCCTTCCAGAAAGGTTTGCAAGAAATAACATAAATTCCGGACACGGAATCCCTGTACATTCCCGGCGTTCCGAGAGTATAAATTTTTTTTATGCCGGCGCGGGCCATTTTTTGAAAGGTCTCGGTGTCCGGCATTTGAGCGTCGACAAAGAGACCCGACACGTTTTCTCTTCCCGTGACCGAATATTCAATAACGCTTTTCACAATAATGTCGTCGGCGTCCGAAGTGCCGAGCGTGCCGACGCCGGCGAGCCATATAACCGGATATAAAGAGCCGACTGATTCAAAGGCCGCCAATTCATCAAGAGCGCGGACGATTTTTTTCTGCCACGGCTCCGCGGCCGGCGGCAGTATTATCGCATAGGATTTATTTGCCGTATCGGAGATAAAATCAACGCACTCCGGGAGCATGTCAGCGGGGATATCCGAGGCGTCTATTATAATGCTGTATGCAAAGACATTGCTTGCAAGGCGCAGGAGCGCAAAAAAAACAAGGCCCCTGAGAAATATTCGCATCGGCTACTGCTTTTTCAGATTGACGGAAAACTCCTTTGTGCTCGTCTTCGTCAAGGTAACCAATTTTTCCCAGTCCCTGTACCCTTCCATGCGCAGTTTTATTGAAAATTGCTTCGGCGCTCCGGTGACCGAGGTAATTTTAATGTCCGCAGGAGTTTTTGATTTAAAATAACCGTTTACAAAGACCTTGGCGCCCGAAGGCTGGGAATTTATTGAAATATAAGCGGCGTTCTTATCTCGTTTAATGTTTTTTATGTCTTTCTTTTTTTCTCCGCTTTCTTCTCCCGAGCTCTTTTTTTCTCCCGAGCTCTTTTCTTTTTTTTCGGAGAGTTTCCGCTCCGCTTTATCCGTTCTGCCGGAGGAACTCACTCCCGAAATGGGAGAAAAAAATTCCGTGATGAGTATTTTTCCCGCCGCAATAAGTAAAACTGCATTAACGGCAAGAATGGTGCCGAGAAATATTTTTCTCACGTTTTATTTTTCTCCAACCTTACGAGATGGCCGTCAATGGCTTCTATAAAATCTCTCTGTTTATTCAATTCTCCGGCAATTTCTGAAAGAGCCGCCGAGAGAGGCAGGATTTTTCCGGGCACTTCGTCCACCGCTTTTTTTAATTCTTTGAGCTCCGGTATATTGACTGCGGTATTCTGACCTTTTAGCGCCTCAGCGAGCTGCGCCGATAATTTTTTAACATCCACACTTCCTCCTCCGCCGCCGGCGGCGGGCTGGGAAGCTCTCAGCGAAGCCAGCATTTTTGTGAGCGTGTCCAACATTCTCTTCTCGGAAGCGAAAATAATATTCTGCAAAGCGCCTGTATTGGTATCCTGAGAGGAATCCTTTTTGTCGCCCTTTATGATAAAAAGCCACAGAACAATATTAAAAACTCCGAAAATAACGGCTATTACAGCAAGAACAATGACTGGATTTTCCATAATTTTCCCCCAATTTACCCGGCTAACCGGATTTATCCATTAAAATTTTATAATACAAAATTTTGCACGCGCTTTCAAGAACAGAACTTATTTTATAGCACTCAAGAAGAGACCCCGCCGCGGCCCACGAGCCGTGTCTTTTGACAATGCACACAGGGTTTACGGCGAGAACCGCGGGCAATTTCATTATAAGCTCTTCCGAACCGATTGCGTCCAGAGCGTCAATCACGGGTATGGATTCCATATAAAAAGAACCCTCGGCGTCGATGGGTTTTATAACGTCCATTTCAAACGAAAGCGTGGTGGCGAAAACGGGATGAGCGTGGACGATCGCCTGCGCGGAAGTATTTTTGTAAACGGCCCTGTGGACATCCACCTCCACCGACGCATTTTTATCTCTTTTCTTGTCCGCCACGTTGACCCGTATAATCTGGTCGGAAGTCAAGGCCGCCGCGTATGAGTCGTGCGCGGTGATGTAAAAAGAATCGCCGTCCCTCTGGCTGATATTGCCCGAGGTGGAATGTATGATTCCTTCCTCAAAAAGAGCCCTTCCGATTCTGATAAATTCGTTTAGTTTCAGCATTTTCCCATCCTTTTTATCATTAAAACTTATGGAAGATAAACAAATGCTCATGCATTATCATAAAAAAATTATATTGCTTTGACTTTTCAGCCCAATATGAGGTTGTCTTGCAATTCCACTGCTGTTTGATAATATCTTCCTTTAATTTAAAACCCGCTTTTAAAAATCTTTGCATTACTTGATAAGCGATAGGAACATAATATTTTTGCCTTCTTGTATCTCCTATCAAAATCGCGCAATATTTTTCCGGTTTAAGAACTCTAAAACATTCCGAAATAACCTTATCCATTTCATCACAAAATTTGTCTATAAAATGGATATTTGATAAATCACCTTCAATTTTGCCATTGCTGTATTTTATAATATCTGCATAGGGAGGATGAATGATTACAAGATCAATTGATTCATCTTTTATCCCTTTTAATTTTCGAGCGTCGCCTATTCTTATGCTATATGTGGATTTCGGTACATTATCCGGTCTCCTGAAATGCATTGCATTTCTTGCAATTTTTGCAATGTCAGAATTTATATCTATTCCGATTGAGTTCCGCCCTGTTAATCTACACTCAATTAAAGTTGTACCGCCGCCTGCCATTGGGTCCATAACGGTATCACCCTCTTTTGAATATCTCAGAATAAGGTTTCTTGGAATCTGGGGAGCAAAATTACCCCTGAATTTCCCACTATGTGTAGCCCAATTTCCTCTTTTGGGAAATGACCAAACCGTTGTGGTTTCCAATTCAAATTGTTCTGGTTGTAATTTGATTGTTTTCGTCAATTGAGATATTTTTTAATTAACAGGGGCAATTTTTTACTCAACAAATTATAATTCAGCAATTCATAATCTCTTCTAAAATAATTAAGTTTCAAATTATTATATCTGCTTTCACCGTCCGAAGTTAGCCAATAATTTCCATCTGTTACCCACATAAATCTATAATCTTTATTATGTTTCTTATTGCAACCGGCGATATCGCTTAATAAATCGGTATATTCATTTTGGTTAATCCCGATTTTTGTTCCTGATGTAGTATAAAAATTTGTTTCTATCAGAAACACAGGTTTTCTCTTATTTATGATTACAAAATCAAATACTTTGAGTTTTCTATCTTTTCTTTTTACTATTCCGTCGATAGATTTTTCCGTAACATATGTTAATTTGCCTTTACAGAAATCCGGTATATTTTTTTCACTAATTAATTTTTCACTAAAATACTTATCCGCATTAACGATATCATTATTTTCAAGTATCTTTGATATTTTAATCCTGCCATACTTCCCGTGAATACT
>PEXM01000002.1 GCA_002779055.1 Elusimicrobia bacterium CG08_land_8_20_14_0_20_44_26 | reverse complement strand
GTCCACGCCGCTTTTTTTCTCGTGGGGAAACAGGCGAAGCAGTATCCTTATCTCGTGAAAGCCATACGCGATGCCGGAAACGAAATAGGAAATCACACATACAATCATCCGCGGCTCATATATCTCGGCGATGAAGAAGTGAAGAAAGAAATAGAGACGAATAACGAACTTCTTAAATCCATAACGGGCCAGGAAGTAAAATATTTTCGTCCGCCCGGCGGCAGATACTATTTTTCCACTCTAAAAGTCCTGCGGGATATGGAAATTATACTCTGGACAATCAACACCGACGATATCTACAAGAGCGCCGACAGGATTTACGAGGACTCTGTTGAAGCGGTTGACGGCGATATAATACTTCTGCACAGCGGAGTGCCTCAGACAATAGAAGCTCTGCCGCGGATTCTCAAATATTTTTCGTCGCACAACATCAAACCGGTTTTGATAAGCGAATTGAAGGATATAAGAAGCAGGGAGTCCTTTAACAGACGATGCCCGCAAGGTCTATAACAGTCGTTCTTTTGCTGCTGCTTTTTTTTTCTACGCCGTCGCCGCGCAAAGCGCTGGTTGTCATTCCGGCCGGCGCATCCGCCTTTCAGCTTGCGGAGAGTTTGACTTCCGCCGGAGTGCTTATAAGGAAAGAAATATTTTTAAAAACGACTTCTTTTTTGAAAATAGACAAAGAACTCAAATATGGCTCTTATGAATTTTTCCGGTTTTCCCCCGTTTTTAATATTGTTTCGGAATTAAAAAAAGGAGAAAGCGTGCTTATCAAGGTGACGATACCGGAGGGCTGGCGAAGCGATCAGATAGCCGAACGCCTCGAAGCCCAAAATATCGTCGGCAGAGATGAATTTCTAAAATACGTAAGAGACAAGGAACTCGAAGGGTATCTTTTCCCCGAGACCTATTATCTGCCTCCGGCGTCCTCTCCCTCCTATGTGTGCGCGGTTTTCAAAAAGCAGTTTGACAGCGTTTTCTCCGAAGAACTTATACATCAGGCGGCAAATGCCGGATTATCTCCCCGCGAGACACTTATTCTCGCCGGCATTATTGAAAAAGAAGCGAAATCGCGCGAGGAAAAGTTTCTGATATCGGGCATATTTCATAACCGCTTAAAAAAAAGAATGCGCCTTGAGTCCTGCGCGACCGTGCGTTTCGCGATAAAAAAATGGAGCGGCCCGTTGAGCATAGAAGACACTTTGTATGACTCCCCTTACAACACTTACAGGCACAGGGGTCTGCCGCCGGCGCCTGTCTCAAATCCCGGCGCGGACGCTTTGGAGGCCGCCTCAAATCCAATGTCGACTGACCTCCTTTTTTTCGTCGTGGACTCTTCCGGCCAGCACAATTTTTCAAAATATTTTGACCAGCACAGGGAAAAAAAATTTCAAAGGAAGAGGAATAAATGAATTTCAATAAATTTTCAGCGACGATGCTCGCGACTTACAAAAAGTGCCCGAGGATGTTTAAGTACCGGTATGTAGATAAGTTGGGCGATAAATTCAGACAGCCGAGACCCTTTTTGAGCATGGGGAATTCCGTGCACGCGGCTCTTGCCGGTTTTATGACTCGCAAAATAGAGGAGAGAAATTTTGACCTGCTGAAGACATTTTTAGAAAGCGAATGGATTAGCGAAGGGTACCTGAACAGCGACCAGGAAAATGAGTATTTTCACCGCGCTTCCGACATGCTTAAAACATTTTTTTCATCCGGCGAATGGAAGATGGCGCCCGACCACATAGAAAAATGGTTTGAGGTGAAGGTTTCCGATTTCATCCTTTCGGGAAGGATAGACAGAATAGACGGGCTTGAGGTCATAGATTACAAGACGGGAAATTTCGTGCCCGACGAGGCGGAGTTGAGAAAGGATTTTCAGACAATTATTTATACATTTGCAGGAAGCGTTCTTCTCGGCGCGCCGGCGGAGAGGGTGACCTTCGAGTATCTCGCCTCGGGGAAAAAAATCAGCATAGAAAAAAACGAAGCGGAACTGCGCAGCGATATGGAAGATGTGAAAAAGTTTATCGCCGCGCTCCGTAGCGACGGAGAGTTTTTTCCGACGCCCCACAGGTTGTGGTGCCTTTACTGCGATTTTAACTCAATTTGTCCTCTTGCGGGAATGGAAATTAAGGGTATTGAGACCTCCAAACTCACGGATGTTATGATGACGGGCACCGAGAACGCTTACAACACCCTTTACGAAATCCTCGGGGTTTCTACGACTCTCGGCGGGATTCTGGACTTTGAAATCCTGACAAAAGAGATTATAGAGGTGTTCCGGTCTTTCAGCGGCTGCTCAAAACTCCTCCTTTTCATGAAATCGGTAAAGGGCGTATTTTATCTTCGCGGCGTCTGGGGCGCGACAGCCGTTGAATCGGCCGCCGCTCAGAACGTTATCGGGGAGAATCAGGAAATACTTGAATGCAAAATGTCCGGCATTGAAAAGGAACCTTTAGAGTCGGCGAGGTATTCCGCTCTTTTTTCGGCGATAAATGTTTCTCCTGCGTCAAGCGCGATAATTATTCCGCTTTACGCGAGGGAAAAACAGATAGGAACAATCGTGCTTGCCAGAGAAGCGGATGTCTTTACCCAGAGAGAGATGATTGTTTTAAACACGCTCGCCAACATCGTCCAGATTTCGCTTGACAACTCCATACATTACACGCAGGCGATTATCGACGACCTGACTGGTCTCAAAGTGAGAAAATATTTTGAGGGCCGGTTGAGAGAAGAACTCGAACGTTTCAAAAGGTTTGAGACGTCCTTTGCGCTGCTTATGCTGGACCTTGATTTTTTCAAGAAGGTGAACGACACTCACGGCCATCCGTTCGGCGATAAAATACTGATTCAATTTTCAAAAATACTGAAAGATTCGCTCAGAAATATTGACATTCTCGCGCGTGTGGGCGGCGAGGAATTTATGGCGCTTTTGCCCGAAACCGATTCATCAAGCGCTTATAATGCGGCGTTTAGAATAAAAAAAGCCGTGGAGAATCATGTGTTTGGCGAGGGCAAAGTAACGCTCCACATTACAACATCAATAGGAGTTCTGCCCGTGCCGCCGGAGTGCCTGTCCGTGGATGAAGCCATTGACAGGGTTGATAAAGCGCTTTACTGCGCCAAGCAGAACGGCAGAAACTGCGTGAAAATTTATGGTGCGTATAAATAAAATGCAGGAATCAATAAAGAATTTTTTTGAAAAGCCGTGCGACTTCCGCGATGTATTCGTCGAGCGCCGTTCTTCAACCGGCATATTTTTTACGCTTTCAAAAGTAAAGCAGAAAAGTTCCCTGAGCGTCTCAGGAGCGGGTTTTAGGACGGTGTCAGGAGATTTTAACCGTTATCAAAGCACCATTCTGACGGATGATGTTGAGGAACTTCTCATAAAAAACGGAGTGGATTTGAAATTAAGGTCTGTGTCTGCGGGGTTTGATTTGGACACCTTCGGCGAATTTTTGGCAGAGATAGACGGAAGTATGAGAGAAGCCGGAAAAGACAAAGTCAAGAATATTGATTTTTCATTTTCTCTCTCGGATTCCGTAAAAGGCATATGGAATGGCAAGACCTCTGTCACGTCGGCGAGCTCAAGGGCAAAATTTTTTGTTGAAGTTATAACTTCTTCCCCGAGCGCCCAAGAAATTGCCTCTGAACATTTGATAACGGATAAGCCCTTGGGCGAACACTTCCTAAATTCCTGCCGCGAAAAGTCGTTCAGGGCTCTTTCGGTCGCGGTCGCTCTTCTTGATGCAAAAAATTCTCCCGCAGGCAATTTTCCCGTTGTTATCAGTGCGGAAGCCGGAGGAACTTTTATACATGAGGCAATCGGCCATTCCTTAGAAGCGGATGCGGTAAGATACGGCATATCGCCGGTTTACGCGGGTAAAATCAATGAGCGCGTCGCTTCATCCGAGGTCACCGTAATAGACGACCCGACTCTCGCCGGGAAAAACGGTTCTTATGATTACGATGACGAAGGTGTTGCGCCTTCCCGGACGGTGCTGATAGAAAAAGGCATTTTAAAGAATTATCTTTTAGACAGGAAAGAAGCGGGTTTCTTATCGCTTGATTCAAACGGCCACGGCCGCAGGGAGTCCTATAAATTTAAACCCATACCGCGGATGGGTGTTACGTTCCTTGCTCCCGGGAATTCCGATTTGTCGGAAATGATGAAAAAAATCAATAAAGGCATTCTCATTAGGAAAATGGGAGGCGGCCAGGTCAATCCTGCCAACGGCGACTTTGTTTTTGAAGTGAGCGAGGGCTATCTTATTGAAAACGGAAAGAAGAAGGCGCTCCTGAAGAGAGCGACCGTCGCAGGCAACGGTCCCGAAATTCTGAAAAACTTAAAATATGTCGGCGGCGAAACCGGATGGGATGACGGCACCTGCGGCAAGAACGGTCAGGGTGTTGCGGTCACTGACGGAATGCCCGCTACGCTCATAGAGAATGTTATTGTAGGAGGTCGTTAAATTTGGTAAAATAAAAAATGGGCTTAAACATAAAAATTGACAAAAAGATAAAAACAGCTTTTCTAATCGGCGCCGCCGTTACTTTTGCGGCGGGAATTCTGTATTTATCGGGCGCTATGGAAATGCTTGAATACAAATCCCAGGATTTCTTTTTTAATTTAAGAGGCGAACGAACGGTCTCTTCCAAAGTCAAGGTTATCTGTATGGGCGACGAAAGCATAAACGACAAAGCGATGGGACGCTGGCCCTGGCGGAGGCGCTATCACGCTATACTCCTCAACATCCTGTCAAAATACAAACCGGCAATGGTTATGTATGACGTGCTTTTTACGGAAAAATCCGATTATGCCGAAGACGATCAGATTCTGGCCGAACAACTCCCGAAAGCGAAGATATATTTTCCGATGTTTTCAATCGTGGATAAGGGGCTGCCT
>PEXM01000081.1 GCA_002779055.1 Elusimicrobia bacterium CG08_land_8_20_14_0_20_44_26 | reverse complement strand
AACTTGACAAAAGTTGAAATTATTTTTATTTTTATGCTGTTTCTGCGCGGGTGATAAGGCGGTGTCATAAAAGAAAATGAAAAAGGGGAGGTGGAAAGATGCGGAAAGTTCAGAAAAGCGTCGGCAGGCACATTGTCGCGGATTTATGGGGCTGCAATTCCGAGTATCTCGACGATGTTTCAATCGTTCAGGATTTTATGAATAAAGCTGCGCGGGAAGCCGACGCAACGGTGCTCAATTCGACTTTCCACACATTCCAACCTCACGGCGTTTCAGGCGCCGTTATCATAGCCGAATCGCATCTTGCAATTCACACATGGAGCGAGCTGGGGCTCGCTTCAATTGACATATATACCTGCGGCGCAAAGGCGGATCCCTGGGCGGCATTCAAGTTCCTGAAGAAATCGTTTCAAGCAAAAAAATACACGGTTCTTGAATTGAAAAGAGGTATTTTTGAAGCTGACGAGAGTTTCGAGCTGCAGGAAAATTACAGGGAACAGAAACTGTGAAGGGTTGGCTCAGGGAAAGATTTAGCCCTTATGAGATTCATTTTCACAAACTAAAAAAAACAGTAAAGAAAAAAAGAACGGCGTTTCAGAATATCAGGATAGCGGACACCGAGAGTTTCGGCAGATGTCTTGTTCTTGACGGCGAACTTCAGTCCGCTTTGTCGGATGAACGTATTTATCACGAAATGCTCGTCCATCCCGGGGCGGGATTCAGCAGAAAAAAAATCCGGAAAGTCCTGATTCTCGGCGGCGGCGAGGGAGCCGTTCTCAGGGAAGTCCTGCGCTGGAAGACGGTGGAGAAAGTCACGATGGTGGACATAGACCGCGAAGCTGTTGAATTCTGCAGAAAATATCTCAAAGAATGTCACAGGAATTCTTTTTCGGATAAACGCGCGGAAATTATTTATGAAGACGCAATGAAATTTATTGATAGCACAGCCGTTAAGTGGGATATGATAATAATGGATCTTTCCTGCCCGATAAAAGGCGGTCCGGCATACAAACTTTACACGCTTGAGTTTTTTAAAAAAATAAAAAAGAAACTTGTTAAAGACGGGGTTTTTGCGACGCAGGCGGGGGGATGCTCAACGGTAAATTCAAAACTGCATTACGCTCTTTACGCGACGTTAAAGAAAGTGTTTAAAAACGTCGTATCCTACCAGATATTTGTTCCGTCGTTCGACGTGCCGTGGGCATTTCTTTTAGCATCCTCCGTCCTCGTAAAAGATAGAATCGCCGTCTGGCGCAAAATACGAAAAAATACAAGAGGAGCTTTTTACGCAGTCAATAAAGGTCTCATAGAATCAATAGGGAAAAATCCGCAGTATTTTGAAGATGCATTAAAAAACTGCCGGAGAATAATAACGCTCTCAAAACCGGTTTACTTTTTCAAGTAAATGACGCAGAGGGAAAACGAGTTTTTTACCGTGATGAGAAATTACATCTCAAAAGAGAAGCATTCATTTCACACACCCGGTCACAAAGCCGGCGCGGCTTTTGAAAAGGGCTTCAGGGACTTTCTGCAGAAAAATATTTACAATTTAGATATTACGGTGACGCCTTTTGTGGATTCTCTTCACGAACCGAGCGGCTGTATTAAGGAAACGCAGGGAAAAATCAGCGCTCTCTATGGCGCAAAGAAGAGTTTTCTTCTTGTAAACGGTTCAACTTTGGGAAACCTTGCGGTTTTTTTATCGCTTTTTCGCGACGGCGATTCTGTTCTCATTTCAAGAAATATACACAAATCGGTTATCGCCGCCTGCGTGATTTCCGGAATATATCCCGTGTGGATGAATCCGGAAATAATTCCCGGAGGAATAACGGGGGAGGTTTCGTCAAAAATTGTCTTGAAATACCTTAATTCGTATCCGGAAACGAAAGCCGTTTTTATCACCTCTCCCACCTATCACGGAATCATAACGGACGTTAAAAAGATTGCCGAAGTGTGCAGGGAGTTTGGAAAAATTCTGATTGTTGACGAGGCGTGGGGACCGCATCTAAAATTTTACGGCAACGGTTCATTCTCCGCCGTAAATTATGCCGACTGCGTAATTCAGAGTTTCCACAAAATACTGCCCGTTTTTTCGCAGGGGTCAGTTCTTCATATATGCAGCGACATACCCGACATTGAAAACATGGAAAAAGCGGTATCTCTTTTAAGCACAACATCGCCTTTTTATCCGATGCTTCTCACAATGGATTACGCCGCGGGGCTGCTCGCTAAAAAGGGAAAGAAATTGACCATGAAAATGATGAAGCTCGGTTCTTACGCGAGTAAAAAAATAAAGGCGCTTCCGTTTGCCAGAGTTCTGGATAAAAGTTTGCTGCCGCCGGGTAATTCGCTTGACACAAGCAAAATAACGATTGATTTTGAAAGAAGAGGGCTGACGGGTTTTTTTATTCAGAATTTTTTAAGAAAGCACGGCATAGGAATAGATTGCGCAAATCCCCTGAATGTTATTGCGACACTCGGATTTGGTAATACGAAAGAAGATGTTGATTCTCTCATCTCAGCGCTAAAAAAACTTCCGCACCGGAAAGCGATAAAATTCAAGGAGTTCAGTTTCCCGGCGACGCCCTCGGAAATTGCGCTCAGCCCCCGTGAAGTTTATATGAAATACAGAAAGAAAAAAATTCCTCTCATTGCCGCCGCGGGACAGATATGCGCCGAGATGCTGGCGCCGTATCCTCCGGGAATCCCCGTTCTTCTTCCCGGTGAAAGGATTACAAAGGATGTTATAGATTATCTGAAAGCTGTTGACCTGTTTAAGTGTTCGGCGTTTGAATATGGAAAAGAAAGAGAAAATAAGCTAAAATACATTACGGTGATAGATGTCTAAGAATGGGGACCCGTCCCCATATTAAGGAGTTAAATCTCATGAAAAGAAAAAAGAAACAAGCGACTGTCAAAAAGATTCCGAAGCGAAAAAAATCTCCGGCGGTGAAAAAAATTAAAAAGAAAACCGCAAAAAAAATTGCGCCTCAAAAAGAAATCAAACACAGCCGGGGAAAAGCCATGAGCGCTCGCCGGAAAAAAGAAATTGAAAAAATCGTGAAAAATCTCGCTTCGGAAAGGCTTTTTATTCAGGAGAGAATTGAAAAGGCGAAGAGAGACGAATGGATAGATGAAGTCAACGACGAAATAGACACCGCCGTCGCTTCCACGGAAAGGGATATACTTTTTGAGAGGGTGGACGGGTTCATACAGCGTCTTGATGAGATTGACAACGCTTTGAAAAAAGTGTCTCTCAAAAAATTCGGCATCTGCGAAAAATGCGGAAGCGAAATAACAACCAAACGGCTGAAACTCATTCCCTATGCGCGCTACTGCTACAGATGCATAGCGAAGGTATAACCGATAATATTTCCGGCAATACGGGAATAAACGGTTTTATTACCCTGCGGTTCAAAACTTTTGCCTTTGTCGCCGGTTTAGCGTTTTTTTTATACGGGGGCGGTTTCTCTTCGGCATTCACCCCGTTAGAGAACGCCGCAGACCCTCGTCAGCCGCATAGGTTCAAAAATTCTCTAACGGGGTTCACCATGAGTTCCGTTTCATGGGTCCTCGGAAAGATTGATTATACAGCAGAGAGAAGCCGTCTCGTGACGATAGAGAATAATTCCGCTAAAACTCTAACCGTTAGAACGCGTTCATCCTGCGACTGTATTTCGGTAAATCCGGGAAAGACGGAAATAGCGCCGGGCGGGGATGCCGCGATACGGATAACGTTTAATCCTCTCGGCGAAAAGGGCGGGGTGACGCACAGCGTATATATTGAGACGGACGATGAAAAAAACCCGTTTATAAATTACATAATTACCGCGGAAGTCGCCGAAAGTTTTGATGTTTATCTTTTTTACGATATAAACTGCGGCGAGTGCGTAAAAATAATTTCAAAACTTGAGGAACTGCGGGGGAAGCATAATTTCGTCCTGAAAAAATTTCCCGTCTCGGATACGCGCAACTTTGAATATCTTAGGTTTATTGAAAAAATATACGGTATAGCATCCGATAAATTTCCCGTGTTTGTGGCGGGAAAAACAGTTCTTTCCGGAGGCGGCGAAATTCTTGAAAAATGCGAAAAAAGCATAACCTCTTTTATTCCGCACGAGGCGGGCATCAATGATTTTAAAGATTCTCCGCCCGGACGCGGCATTATGAGCGATTTCGGCGGATTGAAATTCTTTCCCGTCGCCGCCGCGGCTCTTATTGACGGCGTCAACCCCTGCGCTTTTGCGGGCATAATATTTCTCGTGTCGTATATGAGTTTTATTATGAAAAGGCCGAAAAAAGAAGTCCTGCTCTTCGGCGCGGGTTATGCCGGGGGCGTTTGCGTTTTTTATTTTCTTTTCGGGCTGGGCCTGCTTGCGGCTGTGAGGGCTCTCTTTGTTGTAAGGTTCTTCGGGCGTTTTTTTTATTTTGCCGTCGCGGCTCTTGCGGCGTCGCTTGCGGTGTTCAGCGTGAGAGACGTTTTTCTTTTCCGCAAAAGCGGCGACATAGGTTTGAAGGTGCCGGATAAGCTTCGGGAGAAAATGAAAAAAACGGCGATAAATGTTCTTGAAAAAAAGACGGCTTTTTTTTATTTTTTTCTTATTGGCGGTCTCGTTTCATCTTTTGAGCTTGTGTGCACGGGGCAGGTGTATCTGCCGACAATATCCTACATTATTTCGGCGACAAACTACGCGCCCGCCGCTG
>PEXM01000062.1 GCA_002779055.1 Elusimicrobia bacterium CG08_land_8_20_14_0_20_44_26 | reverse complement strand
TTGTCTATTCCGCCCGGCACATACTTGAAGCGAGCGCTCAGCATATGCCATTTTTGGAACTCGGCGCCGTCCGACCGACTATTGCCGATACGGGCGGTTTGGAGGCAAGTTTCTACGTTAGGTTTACGACAATTGACAAACCGGGCGTGCTCGCTAATATAGCGAATATTTTGGCGAACTATCAGATTTCAATAGCTTCAATCGTGCAGAAAAAAGGCGGTATTCCGGATGCCGTGCCTATCGTGATGCTGACTCACAAGGCGAAATTAGGAAATATAGAAAAGGCGGTTACGGACATTGACAGTTTAAAAATAATCAGAAAAAAATCCGTGATTTACAGGATTCTGGAACTGTAAAAGAATGGGTTTAATTGGATGAGTTTGTTTAAGGGCGTTATTGCAAAGTACCGGAAATATCTGCCGGTAAGCGATGAGACGCCGATTATATCCTTGCAGGAAGGTTCTACTCCCCTTATCAGGGCGAGAAACATTGAAAAGGAATTCGGTTTTCCTTTTCAACTTCATGTTAAATACGAAGGGCTTAACCCGACGGGCTCTTTCAAAGACAGGGGAATGACTGTGGCTATTTCAAAGGCAGTTGAGAAAAAAAAGGCGTTCGTAATCTGCGCGTCAACGGGTAACACTTCCGCCTCCGCGGCGGCTTATTCGGCGCGTGCCGGAATTACGGCGCTTGTCGTGATTCCCGAAGGGGCGATAGCTTTAGGAAAGCTTTCCCAGGCGATGATTCACGGAGCCCGCATTGTCGCCATAAAAGGAAATTTTGACGATGCTCTCAAAATTGTCAGGGAAATATGCGAAAAATATCCCGTGGAACTTGTCAATTCTATAAATCCTTTCAGGATTGAAGGACAGAAGACGGCGGCTTTTGAGATTATTGACGCTCTCGGACGTGCGCCCGATTACCACGCTCTACCCGTCGGCAATGCCGGCAACATTACGGCTTACTGGAAAGGTTTTAAGGAATACGCCGCGGTGAGGCCGGTGATGCTCGGTTTTCAGGCGGCGAAATCGGCGCCAATTGTGGACGGTCACCCGATAAAAAATCCCGAGACGATTGCCACAGCCATCAAAATAGGCAATCCCGCATCGTGGGAGAAAGCGTTAGAGGCGAGGGACGAATCCGGCGGTATCATTGACAAGGTGACGGATGATGAAATACTTTTTGCCTACAGGTCCCTGGCGCGTCTTGAGGGAATTTTTGTGGAGCCCGCGTCGGCGGCCGGCATCGCAGGCCTCATTAAATACAATAAAAAATCATATTTCAAAGATGCGTCAAAAGAAACAATCGTAACAGCCACTCTCACAGGTCACGGTCTTAAAGACCCCGACAGAGCGATAGCCGAAAGCGCGCAGCCTCCTAAAGTTTCCGCGGAAATAAACGTCGTAGCCGAAGCTCTTGGAATAAAGTAGCGATTAAGAAGTTAAGCGGTTAAACAATGGCTCAAAAATTTGGACAGCATTTTCTGACAGACACAAAAATAATAAAAAAAATAATTTCGCTTCTACCTTCTAACCGTTTTATTCTTGAAATAGGTCCGGGGCGGGGAGCGTTAACGGAACAACTTATAAAGATATCTCGCGCCGTTGTGTGCGTTGAAAAGGACGCGCGCCTTGCGGATTTCCTGAAAGATAAATTTAAAAGCGAAAAATTAAAAATAATAAAGGCGGACATATTGAAAACGGAAAACGTTTTTGATGAACCGTTTTCAATCATAAGCAATCTCCCTTATTCAATAACGACGGAAATGATTTACCGTCTCGCTTCCTGGAACGGATGGGACGACTGCGTTTTAACAGTCCAGAAGGAAGCCGCGCGGAGGATTTTATCCGAAGCCGGGAGGCCGGAATACGGTAGGTCTTCCGTCACGGCGGGTGTTTTTTTTAAAGGCGAGGAGAAATTTTCTTTTTCAAGACAGTGTTTTACGCCGCCGCCGTCGGTTGATGCGTCTGTTATAAAGTTTGAAAACAAAAAGTTGAACATTGATATCGGAAAATGGCGGAAATTTCTCGCTGCGGTTTTTTTCTCAAAAAGAAAAATTCTGTTAAATAACCTGAAACGCGCGGGAATTACCGGGGGCCATGAAATTCTCAAAAAAGCAGGCATTAAAAATAATGCTCGGCCCCATCAGGTGAGTCCCGGGGATTTTCTCTGTTTATTCAGGGAATTAGATTTTTAACAATATGAAAATTAAAGTCAAAGTGAGCGCCGGCAGTAAAAATGCGTCTGTGGTCGTTACGCCGGAGGGCATTGTAAAAGTGAGAGTCAACGCTCCCGCCCGGAAAGGAAAAGCGAATAAGAGATTGATAGAAATTTTAGCGGCGCATTACGGAGTTTCAAAGAAAGACGTAAAAATTACTCACGGCCTCACCGATGCCGTTAAACTTATTGAAATAAACTCGGGTTAGATGGCCGCGTTCTTAATACTATCAAGGGTTTTGGCGATGGCCGAAGAATCTATTTTGGCGCCGGCTTCGTTCAGTCCCAGCCACAGGCAGGAAAGAGCCATAAGAACATCGGGAACGTTGACATAACCCATATGGGCGACGCGAAATATTTTCCCCTTGTATTCCCCCTGACCGTTGGCGAAACGGACGCCGTATTTGTTTGAAATATTTTCAAGCATTAACGTTCCGTCTATACCGTCAGGGACTTTAACAGCAGTGACGCCGTTAGAAGGCGAAGAGGAAAAAAGCTCAAGACCCATTTCTTTCACGGCAAAACGTGTAATTTTTGCCAGTTGTTTGTGTCTTTTCATAATGTTGTCAGTTCCTTCTTCTTCAATCATTTTTAGAGATTTAACGAGTTGATATAAGAGGTTTACGGCGGGCGTCCATGGTGTTTGACCTTTGTTCAGAGATTTTTTTGCGGAATCAAGCGAGAAATAGAAACTTGACGGGTTTTTAAGATATTCAAGGTCTTTTTTTACTGCGATAAATGCCAGACCCGGAGGCATCATAAAACCCTTTTGCGAACCGCTCGCGCAGACGTCAACTTTCCAGTTATCCATTTGAAATTCATCGCTAAGAAGACCGCTGACAGCGTCAACAATCAAAAGGGTTTCTTCCGGAAGTATTTCGCCGAGCGATTTGATGTCGTTGACGGTGCCGGTGGAGGTTTCGCTCAACTGGCAGAAAACGGCTTTGTAGGTTTTGTTTTTTATTTTTTCTCTGACTTCATTTAGATTAAAGGTCTTTCCCCACGGATATTCAATCACTTCGGGATTCAATCCGTGAATTTTTAAGATGTTCACCCAGCGTTTTCCGAAGGCGCCGATATTGAGAACAAGAACTTCATCGTCTCGGGAAACGAAGTTTGCGACGGCCGCCTCCATCGCCCCCGTGCCGGAGGAAGTGAGTATAAAAACATCGCCGTCCGTGCCGAACACTTTTTTGAGGGGCGCCGTAAGGGTCTTGAGAATTCCGGCAAACTCGCCGGTTCTGTGGTGAATTGTGCGTTTGGCGCCTTCAAGCAATATATCCGCCGGCACATTGGTCGGCCCGGGTGAAAACAAAATTTCTTTTCTCATTTTCTTTCTCCTAATAAGGGGACGGTTCTAATACTTATCACTTTTTCCTAAAAAAGTATTAGAACCGTCCCCATACTTAAATTGAAACGGGGGTGCCGACCGTTATATTTCTCACCGTGATGCCGTTTTTTTTCGGACGGACGTCGCTTTTTTTCTGCTTTTTCATGTCCCGCTCGCCGGCGGATGCACCGTCGCCGTCGGATATGCTCAGTTTAATAACTTCTTCAATCGTTTTGACTGTAATTATTTTAAGGTTGTCCTGGACGTTTTTCGGTATGTCCGAAAGTTCGGCTTTGTTTTTGTCCGGAATGATGATTGTTTCTATTTTTTCGCGGAAAGCGGCAAGCGCTTTTTCCTTGAGGCCCCCTATGGGAAGAACTCTTCCCGAAAGAGTTATTTCCCCTGTCATCGCTATGCCTTTTTTAACGGGCTTCTGTAATATTGCGGAAATCAGAGACACGACCATTGCGATGCCCGCGCTCGGGCCGTCTTTCGGAATGGCGCCTTCGGGAACATGGATGTGTATGTCTTTGTCTTTTGCGAAATTTCCTTCAAGACCGAATTTATCGGCGTGCGAGCGCAGGTATGAGACGGCGGTTTTCGCCGATTCTTTCATTACATCGCCCAGTTGTCCGGTCAGGGTCAGTTCGCCTTTTCCCTTCATCAGGACTGTTTCCACGCTTATTGTTTCGCCCCCCGTTTCCGTCCACGCAAGACCGCAGGAGACGCCGATATCGTTTTGTTTTCCTTCGTCTCTGAGGAATTTTTCATAACCGAGGTATTCGGCAATTTCTTTTTTGGTAATTTCAATGCGCTCTTTGAGTTTTTTTTCAACGAGTTTTTTCGCCGTTTTTCTTAAAACGGTGGCAATCTGTCTTTCAAGATTTCTCACTCCCGCTTCCCGGGTGTATGACTGGATGATATATTTGACGGCTTCGGTATCAAAAACTATTTTGAATGTTTCAAGACCGTTTTCTTTAATCTGTTTGGGTATCAGA
>PEXM01000076.1:4544-6589 GCA_002779055.1 Elusimicrobia bacterium CG08_land_8_20_14_0_20_44_26 | reverse complement strand
ATCGGGATTCTCAGACATCTTGATTTGATAAAATCCACCACAATAGAAGCGGAAGCAGAAGAGAATATTTTAACAAGGTGTGTCCGTAAAGATGGATGGGTTAAAATAGGAAAAGACACAGGAGGGTATCCTGTTTTTGTAAAGCAGTGGGGAGGTAGGGGTTCTGGTGATGGGCAGTTTCGGGCAATTTCTGGAATGGAAGTGGACAAAGTTAATGATGTTATTTATGTAACTGATTTTGATAATGCTCGACTTCAAAAATTCAGCAGTGATGGGAATTTCCTTTCTAAGTGGGTTGGGTTTGATACTCCGTGGGGCATAGGTGTGGCAGTAGATTCTTCCGGTTATGTTTATGTAGCGGATGCTGGCCTGAGTTGTGTGTATAAATTTAGCAGTGAAGGGAATTTAGTTACTAAATGGGGAAGTGAAGGTTCAGGTGCCGGGCAGTTTCAGAACGGTCCGACAGATATTTATATTGATAAATTAGGCAATGTTTATGTAACAGATACTGGAAATTGTCGCATTCAAAAATTTACAAGTGGTGGAGTTTTTATAAAGATGTGGGGTGGTCTCGGGTCAGGAGCAGGGCAATTTAAATATCCGTATGGTATAGCGGGGGATGATTCCGGAAATATTTATGTAGCAGACAGTTCAAATTATAGAGTGCAGAAATTCAGCAGCGACGGCACTTTTGTTGGAATGTGGGGAGGGTGCGATTATCCGCAGGGGATAGCGGTGGATTCGACGGGGAATGTTTATGTTGGGGAACGTTTCGGCGGGAAAAAAGTGAAGAAATTTACCAGCGATGGAGCGCTGTTGTTCAGCTTGAGCGAATTCAGATATCCGATTGCTATAGGGATTGATTTGGAAGATAATATTTATATTGCCGACGGTTTGACGAACTATATCAAAAAATTTGTCTATCCTGCTTCTTTAAGCGGGGTAATTGAAACAGCATGGAGCGGGGAAGAAAATTTATTTAGTTTTGTTGAGTTTTTGCCTGTTTCAATCATTCCGGAAGAGACGGGAGCAATTGAGTATGAATGTACGACGGATGGGGAAAATTGGTTTGATGTGCCGGAAGATTTTAACCTGATGAGTGTTGATGCCTCATCGCGGAAAATAAAATTCAGAATTACACTATCGAGGATTTCCGGCGAGGACGAAAGTCCCGCTCTTGATAAAATTGTCGTTGAATATGTGACGACGGGGGAAGAGAGAGCGGACAACGGGAATACGGTTAGATTGTTAAATACGAAAGGGTCGGCGGCGCAAACGCCGATGAAAATGGATAACGAAAATGTTTTTGAGTTTGGCGAGGTTTACGCTTATCCGAATCCGGCAAGAATGAAAAATCCGAAAATTCATATTGAAACGGGGAAAGCCGATAAAGCGACGATAAAAATTTATGATATGGCGGGTTTACCTGTTCATCAAGTAGAAATGAATCATTCGCCATCAGTCGTTGACGGTAAGTATATTTACGAGTATTTATGGGATACTTCAGGAGTGGCTTCAGGAGTGTATATCTATTCTGTTAAAATTAGCAAAGAAGGGGAAAAAGATATTCAAACGGTCAAACGTTTGGCATTACTAAAATGAAAAGAGAGGATAAACGAATATTGATTGAGCAATTAAGCGGGAGAATGCTTCAGCATTTTTGTTTTATTGCAATGACATTTATATTTACTTATCCTGTTTCTGCCGAGTCGGGAAGATCAGGAGCGGCATTCTTGAAAATCTCACCAGGAGCCGGCCCTGTGGGTATGGGCGGAGCATATACAGCGGTAGCTTCTGATATAAATGCTCTGTATTATAATCCAGCGGGCATAGGGACAATTGCGCAAACACAGATAGGAGCGACACATACGGAGTGGCTCGGCGATATTAAATATGAGTTTGCGGGCGGGATAATCCCTGTGCGGCGAGGTTCATTCGGGGTTTCGGCGGTATATCTTACAACGGGAAAAATTGAAGGCAGAGACGAGCAGGGAAATAAAAGCAATGATTTTTATTCGTCTGATTTAGCGGTGATGTTTTCCGGA
>PEXM01000076.1:0-4510 GCA_002779055.1 Elusimicrobia bacterium CG08_land_8_20_14_0_20_44_26 | reverse complement strand
GATGTTTTCCGGAGCGCGGCAGTTGAATTTAAATATGCAAGTCGGTGGAAGTGTTAAATTGCTGAGACAGACAATAGCGGATGAGACAGCGGACGGGATGGCTTTGGATATAGGCGGGATGCGCAAAATTTCCGGTAAATTCAGTATGGGTTTAAGTGTAAAAAATCTTGGTCCGAAAATGAAATTCATTGAAGAAAAATACTCTTTGCCGTTAAGCATAACGACGGGAGCCGCTTATAGCGTTATCGGGGTATTTAATTTGGCATTGGATATAAGTTATGAGCCGGTTGATAAAAAGAAAACTATAAGTTTAGGGACAGAATTCATGCCTATGGGCTTTCTTGCGTTACGGGCGGGATATTTGTTTCAAGCGGTTGATACTATCTATAATTCAAATGGCAATTTGCCAAATAATAAAATCAGCGGCAGTAATGGTTTTGGCGGCGGTCTCGGAATAAAGGTATTCGGTTACAATCTGGATTATGCAATTGTGCCGTATTCAGACATTGGCATTACCCAGAGAATAAGCTTCAATATGAAAATTTAAAAGATATGGGAGAGATAATATGAGTCAGGATCCGATTGCAGATTTCCTCGCGGCGTTTAAAAACGGTCTCGCGCGAAAGAAAGTTTACATTGATTTCCCCGCTTCAAAAGTGCTGGGCAACATCCTTAAAATAATGGAAAACGGCGGTTTTGTGGAGAATTTTAAGAAGGTTTCCGACAGGAAACAGGGTTTTTTCAGGATATTCCCGAAATACGACGGTAAAAAACCGGTGCTCAAGGGAGCGAAAAGGGTCTCGCACATCGGACGGAGGATATACACGTCAGCTTCTAAAATTCCGAAAGTGCTGGAGGGCTACGGTTTGTGCGTTGTTTCCACTCCAAAGGGAATTATGGACGGGGAGCAGGCGAAAAAAGCCAATTGCGGAGGCGAGGTAATCTGTTACCTCTGGTGATGTGAGCAGACTTATAGATATACTGGGGAACTGCGATATGATAAAAAGCTCGCAAATTAAACTGGTAATATGAGTCGCCTCGCAAAAATACCACTTGTGATACCGGAGGGAGTGGAAGCAAAGATTATTGACGGCGGCGCCGGTATATTTGTGAAAGGGCCTTTGGGGGAGATGAAGAAGAACTTTCCTCCGGCGGTAAAAATAGAGATTAAAGACGGCAAAATATATTTTAAAAGGATGGAAGAAACAAACTTCGCTAAAGCAATGCACGGAACGATGGCGTCAATCGTAAGAAGTATGGTAAAAGGCGTTAAAGACGGTTTTGAGAAAAAACTTCAGATAATAGGTCTGGGCTATCAATTCACGCAGAAAGGGCAGGAAATCGTTATTTCCTGCGGATATTCTAACGATATCCATTACATTCTGCCAAAGGAAATAAAAGCCAAGGCGGAGAAGACGAATTTAACTCTTATTTCGCATGATAAAGAATTACTCGGCAGAACGGCTTCGCAAATCAGGGCGGTGCGACCTCCCGAACCTTATAAAGGCAAGGGCATAAGATACAGCGATGAGATTGTCGCTAAGAAAGCGGGCAAGACAGGCGCTGGCGCATCCGGCGGCGGGGCGGGTGCGGGAGCGGGTAAATGAAGAATAGAAAAGAACTGAAACGTAAGGCAAGGCATCAGCACATACTAAAGAAAATAAAAAAAGGCATTGCCGAGGTGCCCAGAATTGTGGTTCGCAAAAGTAACAAAAATATATATGTGACTCTTGTTGACGACAAAAATTTGAAAGTGTTGACGGGCTGCGTAAAAAGCAGAAAAGAAGCATCCGCCGCCGGGCTTCTTATTTCAGAAAAAGCGAAGAAATTAGGCATAGAAAAAGTTATTTTTGACAGGGCCGGATATAAATATCACGGTATTGTTAAAGCCGTAGCCGACGGCGCCCGCGGCGGCGGTCTTAAATTTTAGATTATTATGTTGCGATTTCTACACAAATTGCGCAGAAGTTTTAGAAATGGGGGAGAGTATTTAACAAAATAAATCCCCCTCTTTCCCCCTTTTCCAAAGGGGGATGAAAAGGGGATTTTGGGTGCGGTTGCAGATGTCCGCCCTGAGGCGGATGCTAAAAGCCGCTTTAGAGGAAAAATAAAATGGCAATGAATCAAAGAGAAGAAGATGGATTGTTACGGAGAACCGTAAACATTTCGCGTGTTTCAAAAGTCGTAAAAGGCGGCAAAAGAATGTCATTCACGGCTCTTTGCGTCGTGGGCGATAAAAACGGTAAAGTCGGCGTGGCTAAATGCAAGGGCGCCGATGTGAGAATTGCCGTGGATAAGGCATTCAGAAAAGCGGAAGAAAAAATGGTGGCAATAAATATAAATGGCTCAACAATTCCGCACACTGTAACGGGCGTCCAGTGCCGAAGCCGCGTGCTCTTGAAGCCCGCGCGTCCCGGGACGGGCATAATAGCCAGCTCTCCGGTGAGGGCTGTTACCGAGGCCTGCGGGATAAGCGACATCCTGTCCAAGAATATCGGCAGCAAAAATATAATGAATGTTGCATATGCCACATTAAAAGGTCTCATGGAATTGCGTCCCCCGAAAAAAAGAGAAAATCTCTCATCAGACCGAAAAGTTTCGGATACAATGGAGAATGTTCAATGAGTTTTGTTGAACTAAAAGCATTTGCGAATTCAAGCAAGCAAAAGAAAAGGCGCAGGGGGCATGTGCACGGAAGATACTGCGGCAAAGGTCTGAAAGGCGAGAAAGCGAGGGCAGGCAGGAAGCATGTCGCCGTTTTAGAAGGCGGTCAGATGCCTCTTGTGAGGCGTCTCCCGAAAAGAGGTTTTTCAAATAAAAAATTTGAGAACAAATTTGAAGTAGTCAATCTAACCGATATAGAAAAGAAATTTAAATCCGCAGATAAAGTTACACGGGAAACTTTGATGGGCAAGGGCCTTGTTAAAGGAAAAAAACCTGTAAAAATTTTGGGCGCCGGAAGCATTACAAAAGAGATTTTCGCCGAAATAGACGCAATTAGCGTTTCTGCCGCTGAGAAAATAAAAAAAGCAAAAGGAACGGTAATTATAAAAGAAGACAAAAAAAATATTAACTCTACGATAAACATGGGGAGCAGTGAATTAAAGAGGGAAGAGGTAAAAGAAATCCCTCCGCCGGAGGCGGAAAAAAGCGGTAGCGCTAAATGATAGATTCATTAGGCAACATATTAAAAGTTAAGGAACTGATGAAAAAAATCGGTTTCACGTTTCTAATTTTAGCGATTTACAGAGTGGGGACGACTGTCCCTCTTCCGGGTGTTAACGCCGGCGCTTTGCAGGCCTTTTTCAAAGGTAGAGAAGGAATTCTCGGTTTTCTCAATATGTTCTCGGGCGGCGCAATGGAGCGTTTGTCTATTTTTGCCCTCGGAATTATGCCTTACATCAATGCGTCGATTATAATGTCTCTTCTTCAGACATCCGTTCCGTATCTTGAAAAACTTTCAAAAGAAGGCGGACCCGGAAGAGAAAAGATAACGCGACTGACGAGGTATGCGACGCTCGTTATAGGAATGGTGCAGGGGTTCGGCCTGACATACTGGATAGAGAGCATGAAGGCGCCGGGAGGAGAGCCGGTGCTGCTTTTTGGTGGCTTTGGTTTCAGGATGCTTTTGGTTCTCACGATGCTTACGGGGACGATGCTTGTTATGTGGCTGGGCGAGCAGATAACGGAAAACGGCATCGGAAACGGCATCTCGCTCATAATATTTACGGGAATTGTGGCGCGTTTCCCTGCGGGTCTCAAAAATACTTTTGACCTACTGATGAATGAAGAAATAACGTTCTTCGGGCTTCTTCTTGTGGGGTCCTTCCTTATGGCGATTTTGGCTCTCACGGTTTTTATTGAAGAAGCGCAGCGCAGGGTTCCGATACAATACGCTCAAAGGGTGGTCGGGAGAAAGGTCTACGGCGGTCAAAGCACATACCTGCCTTTGAAAGTGGAATCGTCCGGAGTTATCGCCGTGATTTTTGCCATGGCTTTTATGAATTTTCCGCTGATGGTGGCTCAGTTTTTTCCTGAAACGGCTTTCTACGAAAAAATTAAAATATTTTTTTCGCCGGGTAATGCGGTTTACATTGCATTTTACGCTATTCTTATCGTTGCATTCTGCTATTTTTACACGATGATTACGTTTGACCCGAAAAATATAGCGGAGAATCTGAAAAAATCCGGCGGTTTTATACCGGGCATCCGCCCGGGCGAGCAAACCGCGAATAAAATAAAGGAAATTATGTACAGGATTATAATGATAGGTTCGGTCTTCGTGGTTTTTATTGCGGTTCTGCCGGAGTTTCTGAGAACGGGCATGCATATGCCTTTTTATTTCGGCGGGACGGCGCTTTTGATTATTGTGGGCGTAGCGATGGACACGATGGGGCAGGTTGAGTCGCAAATGATTATGAGACACTATGACGGCTTCCTCAAAAAAGGGCGTCTCAAGGGCAGATATTTTAATATAAAGTGAACGGTAAATAATGATTTGCGTGTTTCT
>PEXM01000039.1 GCA_002779055.1 Elusimicrobia bacterium CG08_land_8_20_14_0_20_44_26 | reverse complement strand
TGAACGGCGCAAAGCAGTCGTCTATCCTGAAATAATAATCTTGGCCTCTCATCAGGGGTTTGCATTTTCTCCATAAATCTCTTTGAGACATCTGTCGTTGGCGGACATACACGGACGGGGTAACGGCCGGCGCGGCTTTTATTTTCGCCTCCCACGACTCGCCTTTGACGGCAATGTCAGGCATCTCTATTTTCATAAATTCATCAATGCTTTGTTTTCTCGGGTAAAAAACTCTCAAAGCCTGCGGGCGGTTAAAAATAATGAGAATGGCAATGAAAATAAAAAGTAGAAGAGCCGCCCGGTTAAATGAAAGAACACGCGTAAGTTTGAAATTGTCAAGTTCTCTGTGACCTTCCGTTATCTCATCTTTTATAAGTTCATCCGATATACCAAGCGAAACAAGTTTTTCCCTTGATGAATAGAGTTCCCATGCCGCAAGCGTTTTCTCGCCTGAGGCAAGACAGGTCTTAAAGACCGCACGCGTGAATAATTTTCTGGCGGCGATGATAAATTCCCTTGCGAAATTTACGAATGCGGCTAAAAGAACGAGCATTCTCGTCACATAATCAAGCGGGAAAAAAGCCTCACATAGAGAGACGACCCCAAGATAAAAAGCCCCTTTCAGAAGAGCCGACGAGAAAGCCGCCGCTGTGTCAAAAGAAATTCTCGCAAGATGCGTCTTAAAAAGTTTTCTTTTGAAATCCGCCGTCATTTAAGTATTTTCTCTGTACCACAAAGCAGCAGCAACCATCACGAATAATACGAGAAAGAGGGTCGTCCTTGCCGGATAAAAATATTCGGGGTATCTTGAAAGAGTTCCTCTTATCTCATCCGCCTTGAAGTCATCTAAAAGAAAAAAGCCCCCCCCCGATATGCGCGCCACATCCTTGAGATTTTCAAAATCTGCCGAAGTGTTCTCATCTTCAATGCTCTCTTCCTCCACATCAAACTTGAAAACACTTTTCGCGCGGGTGCGAAGCATGCCGTCTCTTAAAAGTTCTATTTCAACCCTGTGAGCGCCCGGCTTTAAGAGGGTCTCGGAAACGTTGAAGCGCTCGGTTGATTCCATAACGGGGGTTGCCGCCGCCGAGCCGCCTGGGAAAAAATGACGCGCTTTTAGATGTCCTTCTTTCAGATTTTTTACTCTTACATCAAGTTTAAGATTTTCCGCGACCTTATACGATTCCTTGCCGGATAGCGAAATTTCGTCAAGAAGAGGCGAGCCAGTGAGCCACGCTATGGAATTTCTGAAAAACTCCTGAAAAAAATAACCCGTCTCTTGTCTTGCGAAGAAAAAATTCCAAAGGCCGTTGGAGAAAATCGTCATAACCCTGCCTTTGCCCGCTGCGGCGCAGACCGCGACAGGTTCGCCGACGGACGAAGTTAATAATGTTTGAGCATCTTCTTTCGCCGCTACGCCCGTATTAATACCCGACAACTCTATGCCGGAAATACCGGGAATATCCGCTATGAGAGTTGTTATAGGGTGCGTCTCATTGGCTTTTATGCGGAAGGTGCGGCTTTCCCACGAAATCTCCTTTAACGCTTTTACGGGGAGCAATTCACCGAGAGGGCTTGAAAAATAATTTCCGCCGGTAAAAGCGTTTTCCCCTCCTATGATAAGCAGCCCCCCGCCGCCTTGAATGTGTTTTGCGAGAGGATTAAGATAATCGGGGCTTATAAAACGCCTGTAATCAAAATTCAGAAGAATCACAAGGTCGTAATTATAAATGTCTTTTAAGAATATTTCCGCAACGGGAAAAGGAATCAAAGAAAGTTTATTCTCGGGGAACGGTATATAATCTTCGGGATTTCTCAAAATAACAAAGGAAGTCAAATCTATTTTTGGATTGGTTTTTATTAACGCTCTTATGTTCCTGTACTCCCACCCGGGACGGCCGCTTATAAACATTATTTTAATTCTGGACTTAAAAACCGACATCCTGAACGATGCGCGATTATTTTGAGAAAATGCATCCTGCGGCAAAACCAAAACCTCAAAGAGCGCCTTCATTTGCGGCTCCCCCGGCAGAAAATCCGCATCAACCGTTTTTTCATACTCCTCTTCCTCGAAAACGACTTCTTTTTTTGCCAGAACCCGCCCACTCCTCCGGAAGGTGAGGATGCACGCTTTTATTTTCCCCGAGCGGCGCAGTTTAACCGTAACCGAGGCGGGCGAATCCTGAAAACTTTTCTCGGGGTAACTCAGTATCTCAACGCCTATATCCGAAACCACGCTATACCCTGCGCCTTCGGCACAGCCCACAGCGTAAACGGGTTTGAGAAAATTGCGACCGCTTGAAACATTGTCCCTGCCGTCTGACAATAAAAGAAGAACACCATCCTGCGGGAGTGATGACGAAATATTCTCGGCGCATTTTCTTATAGCGCTGGATGAGCCGTTCGCCCAGGCCGCAAAAAAATCTTTCTCGCTCACCGCTTTGTAATCGGCGTCAAAAACGTAAAAGGAAACGTTAAAATATTTTTTTATTTCTTTGATATTTTTGAGCACGGTTTTCTTCGCTTTTTCAATTCTCTGGCTTCCGCCGTTATCGCCGACACTCATGCTTTTGGAAGTGTCAAGCGAAATTCCGAGAGGTCTCATCGTGTCAGATGTCTTTTTCTTAACTGCGGGATTTGCCGTGAAAAGAAAACACATAATAAGAAAAATACCCGTGAACGGATTCAATCGCGACCTCGCCGAAAGCGCGAGAAGAACAAAAAAAAGCGAAAGAGCGACGACCTTCACCACGACCTCAGTTTCATTTCTATGAACTTTTCGTGTATTATGTCCTGCTTGTAAGTTCCGGTAAGCGAATACATTATTATATTCACCGTCAGTTTAATCGCCTCCATCCTCTGCGGCTCGCCGCCCGGAGAACAATCGTAGAGGAATCTTCCAAGGTCATCCCTCGCCCAGGCGCCAGCAATGTCGTTTCCCGAAACGACGGCCGCCCAGCGTCCGTCAAGGTTTAACCCGTAAAGGAAGGGACTTCTGTCAATGCGTCCCGAGGCCTTTGGTTTCAGGTAAAACGCCTTGAAAATAACGTCGTCCTGCGGAATCTTCTCAATCTTCAAATCGGGGAAAATCTCCCTGAAAAATTTTTCAAGGGACTCCTTGAAATCGCCGGCACCATAATCGTCCGTCTCGTCAATAAAAAGAAATCCTCCAGAGCGAAGGTGACGGGCGATGAGAGCGATGTCGGCCTTGCTAAAATCCGGCATTCTGCCCTTTGCCGCAAGATAAAGAAAAGGGTATTTGAAAATCTCATCGCTCACCGCAACGAAAGCAATCTCCTCCTGAGTCGGGTCTATTGAAGTCGTTGAATTGAGAAATTTGACAATATTCTCGTATGCCGTGGGATGAGGATTAAATACCCCGCCATGCTTAAGAACACAGAACTGAAATCTGTCGCCTTCAGCACTTAGGAAAAGTGGGACGGAGGAAAGTAAATATATGATAATACCAATTATACCTAACTTTCCTCCGTCCCCATTTTTTTTCACCTCACTTTCCTCCGTCCCACTTTTTTCCATTTTTTCTCCGCAAGAATCAGATTAAATTTCAGATTTTCATCCGACGGATTCATCTTCAAACCCTTTCTGAACAGTTCCGCCGCATATTCGGGATTCCCGCTGTCCATTTCAATAAGGCCTACTTCATTAATGGCTTTATAATTATAAGGATTTATTGCGAGCGCCGCGACGAAAGCCGAATGCGCCTCATATTTTTTGCCCATTTTATTAAGAGCCAGACCCAGATTATAAAACCGGACATTGTCTTTTTCATAAGAAAGGGACTGCCTGAAATGACGGGCGGAGGCCGTATAATTTCCTTCGTTATAATAGAGCACACCGAGATTGTTGTGCGTTTCCGGAAGATTCGGATTTATGATGAGCGATTTGAGGTAAACGTCTTTTGTTTTTGCGGTATTTCCCAGCGCCGCCCAGACCGGACCGAGGTTTG
>PEXM01000089.1 GCA_002779055.1 Elusimicrobia bacterium CG08_land_8_20_14_0_20_44_26 | reverse complement strand
GCGTTAAATGTGATATGGGAAAGATTATGAAATTTTTCAATCGCCCTTTGTCCCAAATCCCCTCTGACTCCCTACAAATCTCCCCTGGCCCCTCTTTTTCAAAGAGGGGAAATCCTTTTCCAAAGGTGAGAACCGCTTTTCCAAAGGGGGAAATGAAGTTACCCGCTAAAAAGTCGGAAGAGCCAAATAATGAAATTGATTGAAGGACTGAAAAAGTTTCCCCCGGCGGTGGAAGGATTCACCGGGAAATTTATAAAAAATGCCGCCGATGCCGCCGCCGTTTTTTTTGTTGTTGCGGCGCTCTTTCTCGGGGTGGGGACAACAGCGCTAAACATATTTTTAAAGCCGTATGCGATGGGGCATCTTTCCGAGCTTCTCAAATGCAAAACCGATTGTTCTTTTGTGTATCTTGCTCCGTCCGGCGGCCCCCGCATCATTTTGAGAAATGTAACCCTTTCAAACGATTTCGGTCGGATTCTCCACGCCGAAACCGCATCTATATTCTTCGATATTTCGGATATCAGGCAGAAAAAAATTTCTTTCAGAGAGATTTTGTTTGACGGATGCGACGCTATTATATCAAAAAAGAAAGGCACATTCAGCATCCAGGAGTTGATAGAATCCGTGACAGCCCCGTCAAAGAAACCCCCAGAAATAAAGATTTCCGTCGGGCGTATTTCATTCGTAAAAAGCGGCATAAAATTTTCGGACACCGATTCCGGCGAGCATTTTTCTTTTCCGTCTTCCAGTGTCCATATAGACCTTACGGGCACCGGCACCAAAATCTTTTTTATTTCAAATTTCGCTTCAATGCCGTTTACGGTAATTGCAAAATATTCAAAAGGATGGAGAATAGCCGCCAAAAATAGAGGAGTGCCGCTTGCCGGAATTTTGAACGTTTTAGGTTACAAGGCGAATATAAAAGGTTCTCTGGATACGGATATCGTTTATAAAGGCGATTTCAAAAAGAAAAATATATTAGACGGCAATTTATTTTTTAAAGACGTAAAATACGGCGGCTTCGCTTTTGACGGACAGGTGTTCTTTGATGCGAATAAATTTGATCTTGAATTGAAAGGCCCCGGACGGAGAGCGACCGCAAGCGGCGTCTTTTCGGGAGGCGCTGTTCTCTTTTCAAACGCATGCATAGATTTTGAGGATATTAAGGCGGAGGCGGCGGGCAGTGTTTCGTCAAGATATTTTAATTTTGAAGGGCAGTTTAGAGAACTCAAAATAACAAGCGCCCTTTTTAAGGGTTCTGTCGACGGCACGATTCGAGCGAATGGGGTCTTCAAAGATCTCAAAAACATAGATGTTGAGGCGCAGATTCTAAAAGGCGAAGGGGAATTTTCAAAACTTTCCCTGCTTTACAACGTGCTCCAGACGCTTGACGTGTTTAATTACCTCATCGGCAAATTCCCGAAATACACGTCAAATTTCCCGGTAACGGATATGAGCGGAAAGATAACAAAAAAAGGCGCGCTCATAAAAATAGACGACGCACTTATTGAAAACGAACAGTCCCGGACGAGCGTTTTGGGAAATATTGACATCGGGAAAAATGAAGTTGACATTGTCGTGGGTTTCCAGGTGCAGAAATTCATCAACGACGTTATTTCAAAAATACCCGTTGTCGGCTACATACTGCTGGATGAGAAAAAATCGCTTCTGCCTGTTTTTGTCAAAGTGTCGGGAGTTCTTTCAAAACCTTCCGTCAAGGTGATGCCGGCAAAAACGATTACGGGGCCGCTGATAGGCATTGTGGAGAAAACTTTTAAAATACCGTTTAAACTTTTTGAAAAAGGAAAGAAAGGGGGGGAATATGAAAGCCGCGCTGATATTTATAGGAAGCGAACTTTTGAGAGGTAAACAAAATAAAGACGCCGATTATTTAGGAGAGGCTCTTGACGACCTTGGGGTCAGAAGCGAATATTTTACGGTTTCCGATGATGAGAAAGAAATTAACGATATCTTCCAATTCGCATTTCCGCGAGCGGATTTTATTATAACCGTCGGCGGCCTCGGTCCCACGTTTGACGATAGGACAATTGAGGCGGTTTGCACCTTTACCGGACGTCGCAAGGTTTTGAGCGTTGAGGCGCTGCGCAGTATAGCCGATTATTTCATTAACCGCGGGCATGAAATGCCTAAAACAACGGAGCGGTGCGCTTATGTCGTAAGCGGCGCTAAAATTCTAAAAAATCCTGTGGGTTTTGCCCCTCCGCAGATAGTTGTTTTTAAAAAAACGGACATAATAATGCTTCCGGGGCCGCCAGCAGAACTAAAAGCAGTTTTTCAATCGCAGCTTTTGCCGCTTCTTTCAAAAAAAATTAAACCCGTTTTTTTCAGGAAGAAAAAACTGTGTATAACGGGTTTAAGCGAGTCGGAAGTTGATGAAAGGATAAAATCGGTTGTGGATGTGGAAAAATATTCGGGTCTGCTGGTTGATTTCACGGTGCTCGCTCACCTCTCCCTTGTGGAAATTGATTTTAGGGTCAAGGGAGACAACGAGGTGCTTGTTGAAGACAGAATGAGACATATTGAAAAGGAATTCCGCGACGCTCTCGGGGTCTATATATACGGCGAGGAAAAATCAACTCTCGTCTCTGTCTGCGGACGGCTTCTCAGCCACAGACGGAGAACTCTTTCGGTGGCGGAGTCATGCACGGGAGGGGAAATCGCCAATATGATAACTGATGTGAAAGGGGCTTCGGCTTATTTTGATGCGGGAGCGGTTCTTTATACCGAAAGAGAGAAATGCGTCCTTTTGGGGATTCCGAATGATGCAATAAAAAAAGAAGGGGCTGTCTCTTCAAAAGTCGCTGCGATGATGGCGGAGGGCATGCTTAAATTGTCCGATTCGTATTATGCGCTTTCAACAACCGGAGTCGCAGGCCCGGGGTCCTCGGGCGGAGTCGCAGAAGGCACTGTTTTTATAGCCCTCGCGCAGAGAGGGGTTGAAACATTTGTAAAAGAATTTCATTTTTTTGGAGGACGCCTTGAGATAAAGAAAAAAGCAAGTCTCGCAGCTCTTGATATGCTCAGGAGAAATCTGCTCGGAATATGACGGAGGAAGCAGGAATTCTTATTGAGGAACTCGGATGTTCCGCGCGCACAGCGGGAAGAGTTCTCACCCTCTGCGGCAATAATTTGAACCAGGCGTATAAGTGGCTCGCGTCAAAGCACAGGAATATCGTAATTTTAAAGATAAAATTCGCCACGCGCAGCACATACAGCTGCGGTCTTATGTTTATAGCGCTCAACACGGAATTGAAGAAAGTGCTCAGATATGCCGTGTCAATAAGTCAAAATCCCTATGTTTATTACGAAGATATAGACGAACCCTGGCACCAGTTTGAAAACAAAATATATACGCAGAGATTGAGCGAGGAAATCGTTCACGAAAAGACAATCGCAGCCGCTCAGGCTCTGATGACGTTTTTTCAGGACCCGGACAGCGATTCTTTTTACGGCATCTTTGACGGCGTCAATTATCCACAGATAAATGAGGCGTTGAGGATTGTTTTGAGAAAACTTATGGATGAGGATATACTTTTTGAATTCAAAAAAGAGAGAATTTCAATTTTCAATTTCAGAAGAGTTCCCGATGGCAGTAATTTTGCCGGCGCGCAGTTTATTTCAAGAGATGCGAAAATAGATTTGAAAGTGGAGGTGCTTCACGCTAAGAAAAGATTTTTTTTCCACCGACCTCCGACAATAGAAAAAATTAACCAGGGGGCAATCATATTCGTTAGAATAACCGATGAAAGAGAGGTGGCGGGCTATCTTGCCCGTTTTATAGGAATTTCAAAATCCGAAACGATTCCTGTGGAACTTTTAGAGAAACAGAGGAAAGACAACGGCTATTTTGTGTCCGTCCGTCTCGGAGGTATGATAAGGGGCTTCTGCATTGTGCCTTTTAAAACACACGTGGAAATATTTAGGGATTGAGAAAGTACAGGAAAAAAGTGGAGCCCCACCCGCCTCAGGCGGATTGGGGGCGTTTCGCGAAGGCGGGTAAAATCTACTTAAACAACAGTTATTATCCCGCAGTCATACCGTGTATTTCCAAAT
>PEXM01000026.1 GCA_002779055.1 Elusimicrobia bacterium CG08_land_8_20_14_0_20_44_26 | reverse complement strand
TATCAAGTTCCAGGGCGCACTCCGCTTTAACCGCCGAAACAAGTTCGCGCCGGCGCGAATGGCTTTTTTCCTTAAAGGAGTCTATGAGTTTCGCCCGTATCGCGCCGAGAACCTTTTTTTGAAAATCTTCGGGAGGGCGAACTGTCCTCGCCCCCTTCACTTTTTCCCTGCCGCATTTTCCTCTCAGTTCCTCAAGAATCGCTATTATACCGTCTATAACATGTTTTCCTTTCTCCACCGCCGCCACGAGCGTTTCTTCGTCCGCTTCGCCTGCTCCGCCTTCAAGCATTGTTATGCCGTTTTTCGTCCCCGCAACGATAACTTCAAGCAAGCATTCTTCTATTTCCGATATAACGGGGTTTATTATGAAATTCCCGTCCTTATATCCGACCCTGCATCCTGCGATGGCCGTCTCAAACGGTATATCCGATACCATAAGAGCCGCCGCGGCGCCGATTAGAGATAGAATATCCGCCTTGTTCTCTACATCGGAAGAAAGAACCAATATGGAAACGAGAACTTCCTGCGCAAAGTCCTTCGGGAAAAGAGGCCTGATGGCTCTATCCACAAGGCGCCCGGTAAGAATCTCCGAATCTCTGGGACGGCCCTCTCTCTTAAAAAAACCTCCGGGTATCTTCCCCGCGGCATAAGTCATTTCCCTGTAATCCACCGTGAGAGGCATAAAATCGGACGCTTTTTCTTCGCCCATCGTCACCGCGCAGAGAATCATCGTGTCTCCGTATTTTACCGTGCAGGAGCCGTTCGCCTGCTTCGCCCACTCGCCCGTTGCAATCGTCAACGTTCGTCCACCGACCTCTGTTTCAACTTTAAACATTTTTACCTTCCTTTCAAATCCGGTCGCCGTAAGGTTGCCGGTTTATATTCTTATTTCTAATTCTTTCACAACTTTCTGATACGCTTCGCGGTTGACTCTTTTGAGATACCCCAAAAGCTTCTTCCTCTTTGAAACCAGTTTTATAAGACCCAGCCTTGAATGCTTGTCTTTCTGATGCAATTTCAGGTGCTCTGTTATCTGGCCAATCCTTGCGCTAAAAATAGCAATTTGCACAGGGGCGCTTCCTGTATCTTTATCGTCCTTCCGGTACTTTTTAATAAGCTCGCCTTTTTTCTCTTTCTTAATAGCCATAATCAACCTCCAAATTACATTTTAACAATGATAGCAAATTAAATTCAAATTGCAAAATTATCAATAAGTCCACGAACCGCCACTTTACAATTCTTTAATTTTTACATATTATTTACCAATCGGGAGGCAGTATATGAGAAAAATTATTTTTGTTTTAGCTCTGGTTTCTTTGTCGTTCTCGGCAATGGATTTAGATGCGGTTAAATTAGAAAAACGGCAGGAAAGCGGTAAAATTGAAACTCTCGTAACAAAGGTAAAAAGCGTAAAGAAAAACGCCGGACGCTCAGCAATACCCGGCAAAACAATTGAAATAACCGAATCGGAACTTGTGCGCTATGTAACCGAAAGCGCCCGCAAGAAAAGCGGAAAAGCTTCTCTCCATAGTTTTGAAATAAATTTTCTGAAAAATAATATTTTTGAGTTAAATGCGGCGGTAGATTTTGATTTATCGGAATTCTTTGAAACTGAAAAGAACCCCTTAATAAATAAAATTCTGAAGAAATCAAAAGACATAAAAAATACGGTTTACATAAAAGCGAGGGTATCCAGCGCCAAAGGAAAAGGAATTATTATCGTAAACACGATTAAGATAAACGGGATAAAACTGCCCGATGGTATGGTTTCCGACGCTCTTCTAAAAATAGGGCAAAAACAGAACCCGCCCGTTGACCCCCGTATGTTGATGCCCCTGCCTTACGGAATACAAAAAATAGAAATACTCCCGGGGAAAATCGTGCTAAAAATGTAGGGATACAAACTGCGAAGGTTCCTTTATTTTGGCGCCGGAGCCGCAAAATTCTTGATTTTGGGGCGGTTTATTTTCAGAAGTTTTTCTGTTTCTTTTATGTATTTTTTCAGCTTTTTATATTCGGGATTAATCCTCTCCAGTTTCTTCCAGAGCGTCAGCGCTTCACTGTATTTGCCGATGTTGGCGTTAATAACCCCGCAGTTAAAAAGCATCGCTTCATCGGTTGGATAAATTTCAAGCGCCTTTTCATAAATTTTTACGGCATCGGGAAGAGCGCCCTCTTTTTCATAAAGAAGCGCAAGATTTATATACGCCGCTTTGAGAAAAGGGTCGGCGGATGCGGCTTTTTCAAAGAAACTGCGCGCGGAAATTAAATATTTCTTTTCTCTGGTTTTATAATAATATTCTCTCATCGCAAATCCCGCGCCGTTCAACGCGAGGGCGTTTCTCGGATTTCTTTTTATCAAACTTGCAAAAAAAACATTCGCTCTTTCAAGCCAGATATCCGAAAGCGACGAATTGTAATAAAAGACGCACATTCTGCCGGCGGCCATCAGATGATGGTCGGCGGGAAGAAATTTTGAAGAAAAATTGAAATATTTGAAGGCATCTTCGGGATTATTGCTCCTCATTGCCTTTGAAAAAAATATTTCGGAAGCCATCGGCATCATCAATAAAAGAGCCGCCGATAAAGCCGCCGCATAATGCAAAATGCTCGCTTTTCTCAATTTCCCCTGGCGGTGAATAAAGCTCTCCGCAAAAACAATACCCGCTGAAATCCAGAATATCATAACCTCGGTTATCGTCGGGAACGCGAAAATATTTCCCGCAAAATGCGCGGCCACCGCCCCGCCTGCCGCTTTTTTCAAACCGCTTTCGGACGAAAATGACACTTTCAAAATAATTAAAATTAAAAAAAGGTACGCTCCGAAACCTACAATGCCTGTGTCGGTGAGTAGTTGCAGGGGATAACTGTGAGTGTATCCGGCATGTGCGAGGTCCCCCACCTGCGCGACAAATGACGCCGGAGCGGCGGCTCTGAAAAGAACCGAAAAACTTTCGGGGCCGCTTCCCATTAAGGGGTGTTGCGCGAAGATGCGCAAAGATGCTTCATATCCTTTGAAACGCGAGAGAATATCCGCTTCCCCGATATTAAATATGGAGGTAAATCTCGAAAAGGCGTTGAAAAAACTTGCCGGGAAAAACACAAATAAAGCGAGCGCCGACGAGGAAACCACCGCCGCAACCGTGATTAAAATTTTCCGGAAGCGAAGCGATGCTAAAAGAAAAACCACTCCCGATGCCGCCCCTATCCACGACGCTCTTGAAAATGTCAGTATCAAACAGACAAAAAATACGCCGACAGCAATAAAATATTTTTTATTTTCCGATGCAAAATATAATGCAAAAGGCAAAACCATCGCAATGACGCCCCCGAAAAAATTCGGGTTGCCGAATGTTGAGGATAATCTCTCGGCAAAAGGTTTTAGGAGACCGTAACCGCAAGCGGCGAGAACGGAAAAAAGCATAACTTTAGCGAGAAGCGTCTGTTTCCCCTCGCTGACGGAGGATACCATAAGCATCAGGCAAAAACCGCCGAGAAGAGCGAGAAATCCGTGGAAATAATATTTGTAGAGACCTAGAAAACTTAAAAGCGGGTAAATTGACAATACAGACATCAAAAAATACAGGATAACCCACAAATATACTGGGAAAAGTTCTTTTCTCACCCGCAAATTTCCAGTTAATATAAAAAGCGGCGTCATCATCCAGAGAAGAGTCGCCTTTGGCAAAGCGTAAATGTCAACGAAATATGGGATTTTTATAAGAGGTATCAGGAAAATCAGTACAGCGTAAATTAAAAACTCTCTGCGGGATATTTCTTTTTCTCTGACCACTAAAGAAGGCGCTTTTTTCTTGCCTGAGCGGAAATTCTCGCCACAATAATGTCAACGCGCCGGTTTCTGTTCTGCTGCGCCGGAGAAAGATTGGCCATTTCCACAATTTCTTTCTGAAATTTATCGTAATACTGCGCTTTTATTATATTCTCTTTGCCTGCGAGAATCTCTAACTCATCGGTTGTAAAACCCGCGGGGCCGAGAACTTCCGACCAGTTCCCGTCAGGTTCTCTGAAAACCTTGTTCACCCTTATTGAGTTGAATTTTTTGTCATATTTGCGCGAAATCTTTGACTTGTAGTCCCTTTCCGCAAGATTTACAAGCACTTTGCCGTTCGACGCGGAACTATATTTTTTCTTATATGTCTCTCTCTTTTCAAGGACTTTGGTATCAATTTCCCTGATAATCATTCTGCGCACCTCGTTCAGAAACTTGCTTGAGGCGGTTTTCAAAATGTCCTTCCTTCGTTCTTCCAGAGCGCTAAACGTCGGACTCGGCTTTTTTATGAACGGTTTCTGCTCGGCGTAACCCGAAGATGACAGGCGGTACGGCGGGAAATATATACTTTTCATCAAAATTTCAGCTATGTACGAAGCCCGCGCCGCAGAAAGATCCCAATGCGAGGTATAGACCTGCGATTCTTCGGTCATATCCGTATGACCTTCAATTACTACCTGGTTAAGCTGCGGCCTCACAAAAGCCGTGAGATTTTTAAGAGCGGAAAGCGCGGCGGGTTTAATTTCCGATTCTCCCTTTTCGTACATATTCTCGCCGTAAAACGATACAATGAGACCTCTTTCGTCTATATCCGTAGAAACGCTATCCTCAATTTTTTCCCTCACGATGTATTCAACCATCTTTTTTCTAAGAGTTACAATCTGGAGTTCATTCATAGCGGAAGCGAGCGCGAACATCATAACGAAAAAAATCAGAAGCTGCGTCATTAAATCGCCGTAGGTGACCATCCAGGGCGGCGAAGGCGTTCCTATCTGGATACTTTCCGAACTTTTGCCCCGGGCCATTTATTTTGAAATTATGTTTCTTACCCGCGTCTTCGGCGGCAGATACGCCTTTAATTTTGATTCGATGATGGAAGGTATGTCGCCTTTTTTAATTGAAATAATTCCCTCTATTATGATTTCTTTTATAAGAACTTCGTCATCGTTTTTCCTTTTGAG
>PEXM01000070.1 GCA_002779055.1 Elusimicrobia bacterium CG08_land_8_20_14_0_20_44_26 | reverse complement strand
GTCCGATTCCGATGTCAAAGAACTTTCTCAAAACGCGACTGTCCCCGTAATAAACGGTCTTTCAAAATCATTTCATCCATGCCAGGCGCTGGCTGACATTTTTACGATTTGCGAAAAAAAGGGTTTGAACGGGAAATCCGTGATGGATTTTGATTTTAACTCCGTCAAACTTGTCTTCATCGGAGATTCAAACAATGTAAGCAGGTCGCTTCTTTCTCTCGCCGGAATTCTTAAATACAGGTTCGGCATAATTTGTCCGGAGAAATTTATGTTTAAGGGGGATGAGGTCGCCAGAGTGAAGAAGAAAAACTCGGAAATTTATTCTTCTTCCTTGATTGACCCCGAATATCTGAAAGACGTCGATTTTATTTATACCGATGTGTGGACGAGCATGGGAGACGAGAAAGAAGAGGAAGAAAGGAAAAAGAATTTCGGCAGGTACAGCGTGAACCGCTCTCTTCTTGATATGGCAAAAAAAGACGTCTCGGTTATGCACTGCCTTCCCGCGAGAAGAGGACAGGAGATAACGGACGAGGTTATGGATTCGGACAATTCAATTATTTTTCCTCAGGCGCACAACAGGATGCATCTGTCAAAAGCTCTTCTTTATTTTCTTTTGGCAGACGCCGAGCGGTAAAAAAGAATGGAAGAGAATAAACAGATACTGCTGTTGGAAGAAACCGTCGCGCAGTTGAGCCTCAGGAACAGGGTTATTAGCCGTGTGATAGAACTGATGGATATGACCCTCACGAAAAACGTTCTTCTTGAACGTGTCGCCGGTATTTTAGAAGAAGCGATACGCTGTTTTGTAAAAATAATGGTTGTTGACGAATTTACGGGCAAATTTTTTTTCTATCCCGAAAAGAAGGAGGACTCCCTTACCGACGAGGATACGAAGAAGCACGAATTTATAATAAACACATTCAAAGAAATAGAAGAAAAGTCATCCCCGATTGATAAACCCGGCTTTATGTGTTTTCCCATCGGTTCCGCCGGAAACATAAAAGGGGTTATTGCGGCTTTCGGCGATACAGAAGAAAATTTTTCTCCTCACGAAACAAGGCTTTTTAAGGAAGTAGCGGAACTTTTGAAGAGAATTTTAGAAAATACCCTCCTCATAAACGATATGAATAAAAGTCTCATAAAGATGCAGGGGCTCTTCAACGCCGTAAAGGAATTGGCCGGCGCTTCCAATTATAAAAATCTTCTCAATGACATCGTGAACACGACAATGGCAATAATTGAGTGCGAGGGCTCTTCCGTTCTTCTCCTGAACGATAAGAAAGACAAACTGAGATTCGCCGCCGTATCGGGCGAGCACAAATCGCAACTGGCAGGTTTTGAGTTTCCCAAAGAGGAAGGCATTGCCGGCTGGGCGCTTGAACAAAAGAGAGAAGGCATTGTCAACGAAGTTTCACAATCGCCGTATTTTTCATCAAGGGTTGACGAGGTTGTCGGTTCAACGACGAGAAATCTTATCGTCGTGCCGATAGGTCCTTCTGATGAGCCGGTCGGCGTAATGGAGGCGGTGAACAAACTTGACGGGGCGGATTTCTCCTCGCAGGACATCCTGTATTTCAGCATACTTGCTTCGCAGGCCTATCAGATAATAGAAAAAGTTCGTCTTTACGACGAACTCAATGCTACTTTTTCAAATACTGTAACGAGCATAATTGACGCTGTGGAGTTCGGCGCCCCGATGACAATGGAACATTCGCGCAGCATACAGAAAAACGCTCTGGATGTGGCTCTCGCTCTGGGCATCAATGCGAAAGAATCCGAAGAGATAGCTCTGGCGGCTCTTCTGCACGATGTCGGGAAAATAGGAGTGCCCGACGCCATTCTGCAGAAGCCCGGCCCGCTTTCCGATGACGAATGGCAAATAATAAAAAAACATCCCGATATAGGCGTAAAAATTCTTGAGCCGATTAAAAGTTTAGAGAAAGTAATTCCTTATATAAGACACCATCACGAAAGATGGGACGGTTCCGGCTATCCCGTGGGTCTTGCGGGCGATAAGATACCGCTCGGTGCGCGGATTATTGCCGTGTGCGATGCGTTTGACGCGATGATTTCAGAGAGAAATTACGGCAGAAAATTGTCAAAAGAGGCGGCTTTGGAGGAAATTATTGTTAATTCAGGAAAGCAGTTTGACCCCGAGTGCGTAAAAGCGGCTATACCGATTTTGAAAAAAATAAAAAAGGAAGAGTTCACTCCGTTAAAAACTTGAGACCAGGTTGGCAGATTATGAAAAAAGTGTACCCCGGAATTTCTAGCGGGGGAAAAAGATTCAGGGGGGGAGTGCGCCCTCCGGAAAGCAAGGATACATCAACCTTTGCGATTTCCCGCCTCAATTCTCCTGAAAAAGTTTACATTCACCTTTTGGGAAGCGCGGGAGCTCCTTCCAAAGCGGTTGTATCGGCGGGAGAAAGAGTTCTCAAGGGACAGGTCATAGCGGAGCCGGTCGGCAGGATATCGTCTTTCATACACTCTCCGATTTCCGGTACCGTCCAGGATATCAAAAATTGGCCGCACGTATCAGGCAAGCGACTTCCCGCAATAATTATAGCCAACGACTTCAAGGATGAGGAAAAACCGCGCAAAAATCTGAAAAATGTTCAGCAGATTTCGCCGTCGGAGTTGGTTGAGATTGTCAGAAAATCCGGCATTGTAGGATGCGGCGGCGCGGCGTTCCCGACGGACATAAAGCTCACTTCCTCGTCCGGCAAAAAAATAGAGACCCTCATAATAAACGGCTGCGAATGCGAGCCGTTCCTGACGGCCGACGAAAGAATTATCTTTGAAAAACCCGGCGATATCATTGAAGGCGCGAAGCTCGCGGCAAGGGCTCTTGCGGCGAAAAACATAATAATTGCGCTTGAGGAAAATAAGGGCCGGTCCGCGGAAAAACTTCTTCGCCAGCAGGACTCAAGAATCAGATGCGTGTTTCTGCCGACGAGATATCCGCAGGGCGGAGAAAAACAGCTCATTTTCGCCGTCACGGGCAGAATTGTGCCGGCCGGGGGGCTGCCGGCTGATGCGGGATGCGTCGTGCTGAACGTTCAGACCGCCTGCGCTCTCTATGACGCTCTTTTTAACGGCAAAGTTCTTTATGAAAGGGTGGTCACTCTCGGGGGCTTATTCAGAAAACCGGGCAATCTTGTGATTGCATCGGGCACACGCCTCACCGATATCATAGAATTCAGAGGGGGAATCCCCGACGAAGTTGACAAAGTGATTATGGGAGGACCGATGATGGGCGTTGCGGTGGACAATCTTGATGTGCCCGCATCCAAGGCGACAAGCGGCATTCTTCTGATGAAGGCGGCGGACGCTCCGGATTACGAATGTATCAGATGTCTCAGGTGCGCCTCCGTGTGCCCGATGAATCTTGTGCCGAGACAGAGTTATTTTCTTTATATGAAGGGGCGCGCTTATGAGGATGCCGTTCATTGTATGGAATGCGGCGCCTGCGGCTATTCCTGCCCGTCGGGGATTCCTCTTGTGCAGTATCTTAAATGGTCAAAAGAAAAATTGAAAAATGTTTCTTCTGCCGCAGGCAGATAAAAGGTGTAAGATACATCGTGCGGTCGGTCTGCTATGCCGCCTGCGACAACCTTGAAATATGCCCGTGGGATTTAAGCGCGGATTTGACGGAACTTATTCGGCAGGAAATAAAAAAAATAAGGAAAATTTCCGGAAAAAAACTTAATGACGAAATCGCAAAATGCTGGGAATTTTCTCTGTGCGGTCGCTGTGCGGCGGAATACCGAAAAAATCCTGCGGACGGGCGGCGCGCAGGATGGCGCGAAAAAAAAGACAAAAGATGAATGCGGAAAAGAGAATTAATCTCTTGAAACTGGCGGAAATAACGCGGCTTTCAACCGGCGGTTGGGCGGCGGTGGCGCGAGTTTCAAGCGTAAAAGAATTGAAAGACGAGGTCAGAAGTTGTTCTTCATACAGAGTCCTCGGAAACGGTTCAAACGTTATAATAGCCGATTCGGGCGTTTCCGAAAAAATTATAAAATTAGACGGAGAATTCAAAAAAATCCGGATAAAAGGAAATAAAGTAATAGCGGGCGGGGGCGTTCTCCTGAAAGATGTGCTCAAAAAATGCGCGGAGGCGTCTCTCGCGGGTTTGGAAAATCTTGCCGGCATTCCGGCATCTGTCGGGGGAGCGGTTTTCAAAAATGCTTCGGCTTTCGGATGCGAAATATGCGGACTTCTTGAACGGATAAAGTTTATTGACGGAAAAGGCGCCGGCCGCGCTCTTGATTGCGGAAGTATGAGTTATTCATACAGGACGGGGCCTTTGAAGCGCGGGCAAATTCTTACGCAGGCGTGTTTCGTTTTGAAAAAAGGGAGTTCCGAGAAAATCTCCGCGCGGATAAGAAATAATATCCTTGAACGCTCCCGTCGCGGTTTTATGAAAAAAAACGCTACGGGTTCTCTTTTCAAAAATCCCCATGGAGGACTCGCGGGAAAGATTATACAGGATGCGGGTCTTTCGGGACTCCGCCGCGGTTCGGCCGCCGTTTCGCCGAGACATGCCAACGTGCTTTCGCTCGGCGCAAACCCGAATGCGGAAGACGCATACATTCTTATGACGGATATACGGAAAGCGGTGCTTTTCAAAAAAAATGTTTATCTTGAGCCGTTGATTGAATTTTGGGGAACTTTTAAAAAATGACAAAGACAGAAAATGAAATTACAGTTGTCTGCCGGAAAAAATCAAAGCGCTTTGAATTCGTCGATAGCGAAACCCGCCTGTTTTATGACAGCCAAAAGAGTTTTTTTGGGAATGTCTTTTCGGGGATAACAGA
>PEXM01000023.1 GCA_002779055.1 Elusimicrobia bacterium CG08_land_8_20_14_0_20_44_26 | reverse complement strand
ATACACTCCCGAAGCGGATTCCGGTCTTGACCGTTTCACCGTTAAGGTTCTTCATATAAATTCAGGAGGCGGCCCCGGAAACGAGGAGCCGGCTCTAATAATGAGCAGGGAAGGTATTTTCTGCCCGCCGGAATACATACCGGGGAAATAACTTTATATTAGGAACCGTCCCCATTACTCACCATTACTCATACTACTGCTTTCAAATTTCAAGACCTGACCCCTTTTTCTCTTTTTCTCTGCCGATGACGAGTTGGCGGATTCTCTCTGAAAGGTAAGACCTGCGGCGGATGTTGGTTGATACGGCGATTTTTACGACTTCATAAGGCATAATCATTATCAATTTTTCCTTTGCCCGCGTGATTGCGGTGTAAAACAGGTTTTTAGTCAGCAGAAAATAACAGCCGGCTTTTGTGGCCAGAAAAATAACGGCTTTTGATTCGCTGCCCTGCGCCTTGTGAACGGTCATTGCGTAATTGAGAGTGATATTATCCATTTTTGAATAGGGGATGTTTTTTTCTGTTCCGGAAAAATCAATAACGACTTCGCTTGCGGCGGAATTATTGCTGACAATGAAACCGATATCGCCGTTGTATATGTCAAGGTCGTAATCGTTTTTCCTCTGCATAACTTTGTCTTGCGTCCTGAATTCCCTGTCGTGAATGTAAAATGAGTTGTCGGCTGTTTCGGGATTGAGATAATCCCTTAATCTGAGATTCAGGTTTGAAACGGAGATATCGCCGCCGCCTTTATTCAGGGGAGTGAGTATGTTTATATCGTGTATGGGATGATAGCCCTGTTTTTTCAAGTCCTTTATGGAGTCAAAGAGAGCCCGTATCATATCCTGGGGCTGTGATACATCAATAAACTTGAAGTCGTCGGTGCTTTCCGCGGGGAACGGCTTTTCAAGGTTTACCATACCGGCGTTTCTGAGAATTGTTGACTGCTTCTTCTGTCGGAATATTTCCGGAAGATACACCTGCGAAATAGAATAACTTCCGACCAGCGCCTGGAGAGAATTTCCCGCCTCGACCGGCGGCAGCTGGTAAGGGTCGCCGATAAAAACAATGCGGGTCTTTTTTGAGGTGCCGTCAAGAAGAGCCCGCAGGAGAAGAATATCCACCATTGAGGCCTCGTCCACAATCAAGTAATCGCAGTCGAGCGGATGACTGGAATTGACGCGGAATCCGACCGATGGAGCGTAATTGAAAAGGCGGTGTATGGTGGATGCCGCAACGAGCGTTATCGCTTCCAACTTATACGCGGCTTTACCTGTCGGGGCGCAGATTTTAAAAGTTCTGCCTTCTTTTTTGAGCAGTTCCACAAAGCCCCTGCAGAGAGTGGTCTTGCCGGTGCCTGCCGCCCCTGTTATGACGGTGACGGAATTTTCAAACGCCTCGCGTATTGCTTCTTTCTGCTTATCGGAAAAAGTGAGCTTAATATTTTTTTCAATAATCCCGATTTTACCGCTGAAATTTTTTATCTTCTCCACAGGCAGAAACAATTTTTCCGCAATAATGTTCGCAACGGCTTTTTCTGCTTCATAATATTCAGGCAGATAAACACGGAAGTTTTCTATTACGAGGCGGCGTTGCGAAATCACTTCGGATTCCGTATAAGCGCGCGGTATTTCAAGGAGTCGCGAAGATATATTAACGAGTTCGCTTAGATAAAGGAAATTATGGCCTGTCCTTTCAAGCGTTTTATTTAAAGAGAAAAAGATGCCTGCGCATATTCTTTCTGCGTCAAGTTTTGAGACGCCTGCTCGCTGTGCGATAATTTCAGCTTTTTTGAAGCCGATTCCCTTGAAATCCCCTATCAAGCGGTAAGGATGTTCCCTAACCATTCTTGCGGCGTCGGAGCCATATCTCAGGTATATGCGTCCCGCCCATTTCGGCGAAAACCCGATGAGTATAAGTTCTTTTACCGTTGTATGGATTTTTCCCGCGCTTTTTTTTATGCGTTCCACTAAATTTTCGGTTATCCCGTCGATTTCAAGAAGTTTTTCCGGCGTCTCTTCAAGAATTTTAAGAGAGTCGCCTTTTAATTTTCCGACGATTTTTTCCGCGACTTTTTCTCCTATCCCATCTATGCAGGAAATCATGAATTTTATGACGCCCTCTTTCTGGAAAGGAATTTCCTTATAGAATTCGTCTATCTGGAAACTCATCCCGAAGCGCGGATGAACGCTTCGGGTGCATCTGGCGCAAATTCTGTCCGCAACGCGCACGTTCGGCAGATAACCGCAGAGCTTGACGGAATTTTTTTTATCATCAGGCATAACCTCCGCCACTTTCCATCCGGTTTCGGCGTTTTCGTAGATAAAGTTTTTCACCACTCCCGCTATATCTTCATAGGATTGTTCCCTGCCGGCAATAAAGTTTAAAAAAAGCTGGTTTTTATTACTCTTCACTCTTCACTTCTTCTTCCCCCCCCTTGTAAAGGGGGAGATTAAGAGGGGATTTACTCTTCACTCTTCACTTCTTCTTCTCCCCCTTGTAAAGGGGGAGATTAAGAGGGGATTTTCTTTTCACTCTTCACTAATACATCCGGTTTGCAAATTTTAAAGGACGGACATCTGAAACAGTGCGCGGCAATGTTTTTTGGGTATTCCGAGTCGTTCTTCATTTTCTGTATGCACTTGAGAAGTTCCTCTGCGTAGGAATCCTTGTAAACGGTTTCAAAACTCACAAGCGAGTTGTCGCGGATGTAATAATGCGAGATGCGGAAGAGTCGGTGAATTTTCCTGTACATCAGATACGCCGCGGTTACATAGAATTTCATCTGGATGTCGTTTTTTAAATCCTCTTCCGTTAGTTTGTTTTTTCCTGTTTTGTAATCAATTATGTGAAGAATCGTTTCTTTATTTTGCCCCGTTTCTATGTCTATTCTGTCTATTCTTCCGTTGATGCGTATTTCTTCTCCGCCCGATATCCACGGGATATCAAAAATTTTTTCAACGGCGTATACCCGGCGCGTGTTTATCAATGCGGAAGCGAAACGGTTTAGAAATACATCCGCCTCAAAAAAAGAAACTTCGCCCGTTTCCGGTATTTGTGCGTATTCTTTTTTTTTCGCGGATACGATGGAATACAGAGTTTCCAAGTCCTTTTTTCTGTCTGTAGAAATTAGGTGTTTCAAATAGTTCTCTAAAACAGCGTGTATAAAACTGCCGAAACGCGTATATTTTGTTTCTTCTGGGAATATTCCCTCGCCGTAGGCGTAATAAAACTGTCTCGGACATTTGAGATACGAAAGCATTTTCGCGGCGGAAACGGTTTTAATCTCAACTTTTGTCACTTTTCGGGTAAGAAACAGAAAAAAACCACGGTAACGCGCTGAAATGCGCTGCCGGCTCTACTAAAACGGAATTTTCAGATTTTTAAAAAATAAACTTTTGCTTTATAAGAAACCTGATTATATTTAATTTTTTACTCTGTCGGACCTGCTCGCCGCCGTCCCGCAGGTTTCAAAAAATTCACTCCGTTAGAAAAATTGTCCAACAGAGCGCGAAGCGAATTTAGGTTTTACTTTGCCTTGCCGAGTATCCTGAACACTTTTGTGCCGCAGGCGGGGCAAACCCCTTTTACCGCTTTCATGCCGTTTTTCATAACGACTTCTTTGCCGTCTTTGATTTCAACCTGTTTTTTACACTTCATACATCTTCCCTGAGCCATTTTAGCACCTCCACAAACTCAATTTCCAAATGCAACATTTTGGTTAAATATGATAAATATGAAATTAAAAGTCAACAGGGAAAAAACCAGAACCATCCCCGTTTTTTTGTCCCCGTTTTTTTCCTTGATTTTGTTATCGGGATTTTATAACATTTCAACATTATGTATTTGAAATATCTTGAGATTCAGGGTTTTAAGTCCTTTGCGGACAAAATTAAAATCACATTTGAAGAGGGAATCACGGCGGTTGTCGGTCCCAACGGCTGCGGCAAAAGCAACGTTGTGGACGCTCTGCGGTGGGTTCTCTGCGAAACAAATCCGAGGAGAATACGTTGTCTTAAAGAGAAGGATGTAATTTTTCACGGTTCCGTGTCCCGCCCGCAGGTCGGTTTTGCCCAGGTGAATCTGCTTCTTGACAATTCCACGGGCTGGCTCAACGTTGACGTCGCCGAAATTCTTATAACGAGGAAACT
>PEXM01000016.1:587-4826 GCA_002779055.1 Elusimicrobia bacterium CG08_land_8_20_14_0_20_44_26 | reverse complement strand
AACCGCTCTTGACAGGAAAAGGTTTTTTAAGTTATAGTTGTATTATGGAAAGTTTAAAATGGTTGGTTTTGAATGCTGAAGGAAAAGCAATCGGTCGGTGCGCCGAAGAAATTTCAAAAATCCTTCGCGGGAAAAATGCTCTGCCTTACAGCCCCAATAAGCTCGGCGATTGCGGCGTCGTGGTCATCAACGCGGGAAAAGTGAAACTCACGGGAAATAAAGCGGTAAAAAAGGAATATTTCTTCCACCCGAACACAAGGCCGGGGCACTGGAAAACGATTGCTCTCGGGAAACTTCTTAAAGAAAATCCGCGCAAAGTAATAATGGGAGCCGTAAAGGGAATGCTTCCGAAAAACCGCCTCAACAAAATCGCTCTGCGAAGGATTCGGGTTTACCCGGGCGCCGAACATCCGCACGCAGCCAACATTTCAAGTCACAGACCGTCCAGCGGACAGGGGGAATAAATGAGTAGAATAGCAACTTCGGGGAAAAGGAAAGAAGCGCTTGCGAAAATCATATTGACTGACGGAGTCGGCAATATAACCGTAAACAAAAAACCTTTTGACGATTATTTTAAGGGCTATCCTTTCGCAAAACACGAAGTGATAAGGCCGCTCATCGCTACCGATACGAGAAAAAAATATGACTGCCTCGCCCACGTTTCCGGCGGCGGAATTTCCGGACAGGCGCAGGCCATACGGCATGGCATTTCAAAAGCTCTTGTGAAGTTGTCGGAAGAACACAGAAAAGCCCTCAGAAAAGAAGGGCTTCTGACACGGGATTCCCGCGTCGTTGAGCGGAAAAAACCGGGGCGGCCGAAAGCCAGAAAAAGGTTCCAGTACTCAAAACGCTGATATCCGATGGGGGGTATCTCCTTTATTTGCGTTGATTTCCAGAAAGAGTTCACCTCGCCCGGGGGGGCTTTTTACAGAAGAAGGCCGATGAGGCGCTTTTTAAAAAAAACTCTTTTTCCTTTTTTACTGAAGAAAAAGAAAAAAGTAAACGAAATCGTCGCCGATTACCGCAAACCCCGTTTCGGCGACAGAACTCCTTCCTGCGTGCCGGGTACGGAAGGATTTATTTCCGAACTACCGGATACGCTACGCAAATCCCTTTGGGTGAAGGCGATGAACTCGCCCGTCTGGACGCGAAAAAATGCGGGGACGGTTAAAAAAACTTCCTGGCCTTATGTGAGCGACAGAAAATTTACGAAATGGCTTAAAAAAAACCTTTCTCCGCACAAAAACTGCGTAGTTTTCGGTCTGACTCTCGACAAGTGTCTTTTTTGCACGGTGCAGGAACTTTATTTCAGGGGCTACAGGGTGAAAATACTGAGCGAAGGAACCGACACATTTTCTGGAAGTCAAAAAGAAAAGAAAATGCTTTTCAAAATTTTTGCGATTACAAACTGGGCGGGTTTGCTCACTTTCCGGGAACTGAAAAAATGTATATAATACAAATGGTTCTTCAGGGAAATGAGTGGGCGAGGTAGTTCTCCCCTTTGAAAAAGGGGATTTGAAGTTACCCACTCAAAAGGCGGAAGAGTCATACAAATATGTGCGGAATTGTAGGTTATGCGGGAGAAAAGCCCGCCGCTCCCATACTCATTGAGGGTCTGAGGCGCCTTGAATACCGCGGATATGATTCCGCGGGAATCGCCGTTATAGAAAAAGGAGCGCTGCGACTTCTCCGATGCAAGGGCAAAGTATCAAAACTCGCAAAAATCATTGCGACCTCCCGTCTTATAAAAGGCACAACCGGAGTCGGCCACACGAGATGGGCGACGCACGGGAAGCCCTCGGAGGAAAACGCTCATCCGCACACGGACTGCGCAAACAGAATAACCGTCGTCCACAACGGCATAATTGAAAACTACATTGAACTCAGGAAACGCCTGGTATCCGCTGGACACAAATTCAAGTCGGAGACCGACACCGAAATCATCGCTCACCTCATTGAAAAAAACTATAATTCAGGCGCATCTCTTTTACATTCCGTTCAGAGCGCCCTCCGGGAACTGCGCGGTTCATACGCTCTCGGCGTTCTTTCATCCACCGAGCCCGGCGTAATCGTCGCCGCCCGCAAAGACAGTCCTCTCATAATCGGGCTCGGAAAAAACGAGAACCTTCTCGCAAGCGACATACCGGCAATTCTTGGCCACACGCGCTCTATAATCGCTCTTGAAGACGGTGAAACATCTCTCATTACGAAAGACGCCGTGGAAATTTTTTCCTCCAAAAACAAAAAAATAAAAAAGAAAATACTAAAAATAACATGGAATGCGGCAATGGCGGAAAAGGAAGGTTACCGCCATTTCATGCTCAAGGAAATTTTTGAGCAGCCGCGCGCCATTCAGGATACCCTGCGGGGCAAACTTGAAATTTCCGGAGGCAGAGTCGTTCTTCCCGATATAAAACTTTCTGCGAATGAAATTAAGACCCTCAAAAAAATATTTATCATTGCCTGCGGCACCGCGTATCACGCGGGTCTCGTCGGGAAATTTCTTTTTGAAAACCTTGCTAAAATACCCTGCGAAGTCGGCACAGGCAGCGAATTCCGCTATAGTGAACCTCTTGTGGGAAAAGGCGACCTTGTCCTTGCAATAAGTCAGTCGGGCGAAACCGCCGACACCCTGGCGGGGTTGCGCCTCGCAAAGAAGGTCGGAGCGAAAACCGTTGCAATATGCAATGTCGTCGGCTCAAGTTTAACGAGAGAAGTAAACGGCATCCTCTACACTCACGCAGGTCCCGAAATAGCCGTCGCGTCCACGAAGGCATTCACCACCCAGCTTCTTGCGCTGGCTCTGATGGCTCTGCATTTCGGGTTAATCCGCAAAACAATAAAATCAAAAGCGTCCTTTAATTTTTCAAACGACATCCTGAAAATTCCGGACCAGATGCGAAAGGTTCTAAAAACCGAAAAAGAAATCGCCCGCATAGCGAAAAAGTTCTGCAGGAAAAGAGATTTTCTTTTTCTCGGGCGGAACCTCAACTATCCCATCGCTCTTGAAGGCGCTCTGAAATTAAAAGAAATTTCCTACATACATGCGGAGGGCTATCCCGCAGGCGAGATGAAACACGGACCCATTGCCCTCATAGACGACGATATGCCGGTTGTGGCTGTTGCATCCAAAAGCAAGGTCTATGAAAAAATGCTCTCAAACATAAACGAGGCAAAAACCCGCAACGGCACAATTATAGCGCTTGCGACAAAAGGGGATTCCGCCGTTAAAAAAATAGCGGACGAAGTAATATATGTGCCTGATGTAAACGAATATATCTCGCCCATAATAAATGTGATACCTCTGCAACTGCTTGCCTATTATGTCGCTCTTTACAGGAAATGCGACATTGACCAGCCGAGAAACCTCGCCAAGAGCGTCGTTGTGGAATAGAAAAATAAAATGGAGTAAAATTATGGAATATTATGCGCCGGTTTCCTTAAAAGATGCGGAAAAACTGAAAAAAAGAAAAGGACGAAACTTCTTGTTCGCCGGAGGTTGCTTTCTCAACTGGAGGGGTTCACCGAAAGCCGACTCGCTCATTGATATAAAAAATCTCGGTCTCGGCGGAATCAGGGTCTCAAAAACAAAAATAGTAATCGGCGCATCCGTCACGGTGGAGGAGTTGGCGGATAATAAATCCTTGCCCGATGTGATAAGAAAAGCCGCAAAAAGTTTTGAAACGAGAAATGTTAGAAATATGGCTACGGTGGGCGGAGTTGTCGCAGGCAAATTCTTCGTTTCGCATCTTTTACCCGTCTTCGCCGCTTATCAGGCGGATATAGAATATTATCTTGACGGCAGAAAGAGAAAAATTTCTCTAAAAAAATGGCTTCAAAAAAGGGACGGAATAATTTGTTCCGTCATAATAGATAAACCGTCCAGAAAGGTTGAAATGGAATTTGAGAAAATCTCGGCGATTGATTTGCCTCTCATCGTTTCGGCCGCGGGTTGCAATACGCCCGGAAGGCGTATTCTTGAAGCCGTTTTTGCCGTAAGCGGAGCCGAAAACCGTCTCGTAATTTCTTCAACCGCCGAAAAATATCTAAACGGCAAAAAAACGCGGGAAATTTCAATTGGCGAATTGACTCAGGCGGCGCTCTCGGACATAAAACCTTCCGGAAATTTTAAAGCGAGCGCGCGCGTCAAAAAAAGAATTATAGAAAGCCACATAAAAAAAATGTTCGGCGCGCTTTTGAAATAAAGAGGGGAGAATTGAAAATGAAAATAAAATTCAA
>PEXM01000016.1:0-322 GCA_002779055.1 Elusimicrobia bacterium CG08_land_8_20_14_0_20_44_26 | reverse complement strand
GTCCAGTGCGGCTACTGCACACCCGCGCAGATTCTCGCGGCAAAGTGTTTGCTTGATAAATGTGTCCGCCCTTCCAAAGAGGAGATTGAAGACGCTCTCGGCGGGGTTCTCTGCCGCTGCACCGGCTACAAACAGTTGTTCAATGTTTTTGACATTCTTCTAAAAGGAAAAAAAGCGAAGGACTTTACTCCCGAATACAAAAAGGACTACCGCGTCGTCGGGAAACTCACCCCGAAAATAGACGCCGAGCAACTTGTGAGAGCCGAAGATTCTTTTGTGGAGGACTATGTCTCGCCCGAAGCGCTTCACATTTATGTTTTGG
>PEXM01000011.1 GCA_002779055.1 Elusimicrobia bacterium CG08_land_8_20_14_0_20_44_26 | reverse complement strand
TTATATAGAAGGAGATAGACGCGCTTGTTCGCTTTTCCGGTTCGGCGTGATAAAACCCTTGAGTAAAAGGTCGCTTCCGGACCGCCTCGCGCATATTTACGACGAGCTTGGGGCCCTGTGTGTGCGTTTTAAGCCGCAGGTTATTGTTTGCGAGGACCCTTTTCTTGCAAAAGATATGCGTGCCGCGATGAACATCGGGAGAGCGTGGGCGATGGCGGCTTTGGCGGCGAGTAAGAATTCTATTGTTTTCAGCACATACTCGCCCCTTGAAATAAAAAAGTCAACGACGGGATACGGAAGGGCGTCAAAGGAACAGGTGTCGGGGCAGATAAAAAGATTGCTCGGCACAAAGGAAGATATTCCGGAAGACGCAACCGACGCTCTCGCTTGTGCCTTCTGCTACATAACGGATATGAGAAATTACAAATTCTCAGGGTAAATAATGATTGGCATGTTAAAAGGAACCATTGCGCAGAAAAATAACACCGTTGTCATTTTTGCTGCGGGAATCGGCTTTGAAGTTGTTGTGACGGAGGTGTCAAAAATGAATTTACCTTCCGTAGGCGAAGAATGTCTTGTTTATACGTATGTAAAATATAACAGGGATGAAATACCGCAAATATACGGTTTCTTAAAAAAAGAGGAAAAAGATATTTTCAAACTTATGCTGTCGGTGTCAGGCCTCGGTCCGAAAGTTTCTCTCGCGGTTCTTAACACGTTTACGCCTTCGCAAATCGTATCAATTATATCGAAGGGCGATGCAAAAGACCTGCGCATGGTTCCGGGGCTCGGAGAGAAAAACTCAAAGAGAATAATTGTGGATTTGAAAGACAAAATCAGGAAGATAGATGTGGAGGAGGTGTCCGCTTTGCGCATAAACGTTTATTCGGATGCCGTCGCGGCTCTCAATTCGCTTGGCTGGCAGACGCCGGTATCAAGAAGAGCCGTTGAAGAAGTTATTAGCGAAAATTCCGGCATTAGCAATGTGGAAGAAATTATTAAAAAAGCGCTGACGAAATTAGGAGGCAGGAAATAGATAGGAGGTGAGAAATTATGACTTATCAGGAAATAGCGAAAAAATTGGAAGTCAAACCAAAGGAATTGGAAAGAAAAAGTTTAGAAGTATATTTACAGTAGAAATTAAGACATCTTGAGGCGGAGATATTCAAAATAACTGCAAAACATGGTATTAATGATGTTTTTCAAATGGATGAAATGATAAAAAAGGGTCAGATACATGAAAAGAACTCATGGCAGGATTTTTTTCTGCTGGATAATATGGAAGCAGAAGCAGAGAAAATAAAAGAGTTGCTGAATAATATTCAATGCTGAGTTTAAATGAGTTAAAAAGAATCGCAGAAATTGAGTTTGAAGATATTGTTGTGTTTACTGAATTTATTGATTATAAACTTCGGATTCAAATCAAAGATAGAAGTTTTGCGGATGAGTTATATCCCCACCAAGATTGAAGATGGATAAAATAAAGACGCCGGGAATATTTGTTCTTTCCTCGCCCTCCGGCGGAGGGAAAACGACTCTTGTCAGATATATGCAGAAAAAGTTTCCGGATGTGATTTATTCGGTCTCAACAACGACCCGCCCCATTCGGCCGGGTGAGAAAGCGGGTCTTGATTACAACTTTATAACCGTGCGGGATTTCCGCAAAGGCATAAAAGAAGGCACGTTTGCGGAGTGGGCGGTTGTTCACGGAAATTATTACGGGACGCCTGTGGAAAATATAATTTCGGTTCTTAGGAAAGGGAAAAGCATTTTGCTTGACCTTGATGTGAAGGGCGCGAGGAATATCAAAAAACTTTTTCCCGGCGCGAATTTAATATTTATAACGGCCGCATCCATCAAGGAGTTAAGACGGAGACTTCTTGCACGGGGACAGGATGATATAAAAATCATCAACAGGCGTTTGAAAAATGCGCGCAGGGAATTAAAGCAGATGAAATATTTTGATTATCTTATAATAAACGAGGATGTTGACCGCGCAAAAAAAACGCTGGATGGGATTTATCTCGCCGCCGAAAGCAAAGTGAATAAAAAATACGTAAATGAGTTAGCCGAAAGAATAATTGCGGGAACCCCCTCTCAATCTCCCCCTTGGAAAGGGGGAGAAGACAGGGGAGGGAGAACCCCCTCTCAATCTCCCCCTTGGAAAGGGGGAGAAGGGGGTAAGAGAGGGAACCACCCTCTTAATTTCTCCCGCCTACGGCGGGAGAAAAACGGAAAACGGAGGTTATGGTATGGGAGAAATTAACATGCAGGAGTTGAAAAAAATGATATCGGATAAAATTGACAATCCTTTTGAGATGCTGAAAAAAAATTTTGGCATTTTTAACAAGAAATGGGCTGAATCTCAGAAGTCCGGTCCTCTTGACCGGAAAGAAATAGACGAGCTCATTATGGAAACCCTGAATGAAGGAATCAAAAAAGCGGACACCGACAAGAAATAAGAATATTCTTCTGGGCGTCACTTCCTCAGTCGCCTGTTACAAGGCGCTGACGCTGGCAAGTTTGTTCGTAAAGAAGGGGCTTACCGTGAAGACCGTTATGACGCCGAATGCCGCGCTTCTTCTTTCGCCGGTATTGTTTAACGCCGTCACTGCGGATGAGGTGCTGGCCGACGGTCTTAGCAGGCAGAAACCGTTTGAGACGGGTCATATTGCTCTGTCGGAATGGGCGGACTTGTTTATAATAGCTCCGGCGACGGCCAATACGATAAGTAAAATCGCATCGGGTATCTGCGATAATCTTCTTACGACTCTCGTCGTATCCCGGCGCGCTCCTCTTTATCTTGCGCCCGCTATGGAAAGCGCGATGTGGAATAACTCTGTGATAAAAGAAAATTGCGAAAAACTGAAAAAAATCGGAGTGAAATTCATCGGCCCCGCGCGAGGGCGTCTGGCAAGCGGCAAGGTTGGAATAGGGAGAATGACCGAACCGGTTGATATCGTAAAAGAACTGAAACTGTGAAAGAAGTCATTATCACGGCGGGACCCACAAGGCAGTATATAGATACCGTCAGATTTATAACCAACGACTCTTCGGGACAGCAGGCAAAGCGCATTGCCGAAGAGTTCATAAAAAAAAAATTTAAAGTAACAATCGTTTCAGGGCCAGTCAACATAAAATATCCGTCCAAATGCAGCGTGATACGGGTTGTGACCGCCGATGAAATGTATAAAGCCGCCTCAAAAAATATTAAAGGCAAAGCCGCTGCGGTGTTTGCCGCCGCCGTCTGCGATTTAAAGTGCGCGGCCTCAAAAAAGAAAATCAAGAAAAAGGGCTTCTTTTCGCTCAAATTCACAAACGCCGTTGATATCGCCGCAACTCTTTCGGGGCGCGCGAAATGCGTCACCGCGGGATTCGCGCTTGAAGATTCTCTTGACGCGGATGAAGCTCTGAGAAAAATGAGAGAGAAAAACTTTGATATCATTGTTTTGAATATCCTCAGCGCCTTATCGTCAAAAAGGACGAGCGGTTATATTATTGACCGACGGGAGGAGGAAGCGTTTATGTTCAACGACGCATCAAAAAAGTCGCTTGCGGGCATTCTCTGCGAAAAGATATGTCTCTTAATAAACTGAAAAAATATCTGACGCAACTCGCCGACATCGGTTTTGACGCTGTTCCGTCGTCGTTTTTGAAAAATGTCCGCCGGAATACACAAGCGGCGGGTTTGCGGCATCCTGCGCCGCCCGTCGCAGGATCACGCGAAAAATATTCCGCCCTTGAAGAATTGAGAATCAAATATCAGACCTGCAAAAAATGTCCTCTGGGCGCAAGCCGTGTAAAAATTGTCTTCGGCGAAGGAGCGGCGGATGCGAAACTGATGTTTATCGGCGAGGGTCCGGGTTTCAGCGAGGACCACACGGGACGGCCTTTTATAGGCCGGGCCGGCCAACTTCTGACAAGAATAATTGAAGACGGAATGAAGATGAAAAGAGAAGACGTTTATATCACGAACATTGTAAAATGCCACCCGATGAAAGATCCGTCCAATCCTGAAAAAAGGGGAAACGACCGTCCGCCTTTGCCCGATGAGGTCGCATCCTGCATAAGTATTTTAAGAGAGCAGTTGAATATTATAAGACCGCATGTTATCTGCGCGCTCGGCGCTCCCGCTGCTAAAATACTTCTTGAAACCGCTGAAGGCATTACGACGCTGAGAGGGAGAATCTTTGAAGTTAACCCTCTTCCGGAAGTTCCGTCTTATTCTGTTAAGATTGTCCCAACCTACCATCCGGCATATCTATTGAGGAATCCCGAAGCAAAGATCCCAACGTGGGAGGACATAAAAACCGTGATGAGGATTT
>PEXM01000052.1 GCA_002779055.1 Elusimicrobia bacterium CG08_land_8_20_14_0_20_44_26 | reverse complement strand
TTCAACTTTCAAGACCTGACCCCATTTTTTTGACCCCATTTTTTGGCTCGTAAGAGACGATTGTCTTGCATTTAGGGTAGCCGCTGCAGGCGTAGAAAGGCCCCCTGCGGCCTATTCTCAGAACCATGGGCATCGCGCAGTTCGGACATTGTTTTTTTTCGGGTGTGAGCTCGCCGTCGGGCGTGAAATAAACCCTGTAAACGCACACTTTGTATCCGGCGGAGCAGTAAAGAAACTTTCCGTACCGCGAATATTTTTCTATGAGGGGCTGGCCGCACCAGCGGCATTTTCTGTCGGTGACTTTCTTTAAATTTGTCATATTTGTTTTCGCCTTTTCAATAAATTTTGAAAACCTTTCGTAAAAATCTTTAAGCACCTTTACCTCGTCGCTCGTCGCGGCGGCGATGGCGTCAAGGGAGTTTTCCAGCTCGGAAGTGAAATTATAATCGGTTATCAGAGGAAAATGCGCGTCCAGCGCGTCGGAAACAACCTCGCCGATTTCGCAGAGCAGAAGCTGTCTTTTATTTCTTTCGGCATATTTCCTTTTTATCAGGGTCTCTATAATTGAAGCGTATGTGGAAGGCCGGCCTATTCCCTTTTCTTCCAGTATTTTGACAAGCGAGGCGTCATTATAATGCGGCGGAGGCAGCGTCTGGCGTTCGCTTTTTTCCAGTTTGAAAAGCTCTACTTCATCGCCTTCTTTCAACGCTTCAATCGTCTTAAAAGCGGCTCTGTTTTTTTCTTCCTCGTCCATTCTCTTTTCGTAAAGGACAAGGTATCCCGGTTTTGTGATTACGCTTTGCGACGCTCTGAATACAAAAACGTCTCTCTCAAATTCCGCCGTTATAATATCGCTAAGCGCATTAACCATTTGCGAGGCCGTAAACCTCTCCCATATCAGACGGTATAAATTCCACTCATCCGGCTCCAGATTATCCCTGATGCTTTCCGGAGTTATATCGATAACGGCCGGTCTTATCGCTTCGTGAGCTTCCTGCGAATGAGGCGATTTCTTTCTATAATAGGGCGCTTTGTCGGGAAGGAATCCGTCTCCAAATTTATTCCGGATGAATTTTCTGGCATTTTTCTGCGCTTCGGCGGAAACAAAAAGAGAATCCGTCCTCATATAAGTTATCAGACCCGTCCGCCCCTGAGGCAGGTCAATACCCTCGTATAATTTCTGAGCGACGGACATCGTTCTTTTTGACGAAAAACCCAAATTCGTATTTGCCTGCTGCTGGAGAGTGGAAGTCGTAAACGGCGCAGGTGCATTTATTTTCTTTACGCTTCTCGTTATTCGGACGATTTTAAATTCCTTTCCGGAAAGGTTTTCTACACTTTCAAGAAGTTTCACGTCCTCTACTTTCCCGTCTTTAAGCTGATTTTTTCCTATCTTGACGAGAAATGCCTCAATCGTGCTTTTGCCCTTTTTAAAGAGCGCCATAACTTTCCAGTACGTCCGAGGAACGAAATTTCTTATTTCTCTTTCTCTTTCCACAATCATTTTGAGAGCCGCCGATTGCACTCTGCCGGCGGAAAGCCCCGAACTTATGTTCCGCCACAAAATGGGACTTATGAGATATCCCACCAGACGGTCGAGAATGCGCCTCGCCTTATAAGCGTTAACGAGATTTTCATTAATGCTGCCGGGTTTCTTAAACGCCACCTGAACGGCGCTTTTCGTTATTTCGTGAAAAACCGTGCGTCGGATTTTTGAATCCGGTATTTTCAGCACGGCCTTTATGTGCCAGGCAATTCCTTCGCCTTCGCGGTCGCTGTCGGTTGCGATGTAAACTTTATCGCACCCGTCGTATTCCTTTTTGAGTTGCGATATGATTTTCTGTTTTCCCGGAATGACCGTGTAAGTCGGCTTAAAACCGTTCTCCACATCCACGCCCATAACTTTTCTCGGCAGGTCCCTGATGTGTCCCATAGACGATAACACGGTAAAACCCTCCGGCAGAAAATTCTTAATCGTTTTTGCCTTCGTCGGCGACTCCACTATAACAAGATTTTTTTTCACTATTCCTTCCTTAATAACCCGTTTTTCGCAAGGATTCCGATTTATCATTTTTTCCGCACGAACTTTCCGCCCGCGCAGTTTCCAATAAATCCATTTATCTGAAGATTTGTCAAGACCTTAAAAATTTCCGCCACACTCATTGCGGATTTTATTTTTATCTCATCCAGAGTGACGGGCTTCCAATTTATAACGGAATATATCTTCTCTTCCCCGGGCGAGAGTGTGAGCATTTTATCTTTATTTTCCGGCGCTTTTATTTCCAAGATACCCGGTATCGTAAGTTCCTGCATTATATCGTCTATCCCTTCGCAAAGTTTCGCCCCGTCTTTTATGAGAGCGTGACAACCCCTGAAATTTTTATCAAAAATATCGCCGCAGCATGCCCACACATCCCTGCCCTGTTCTCCCGCGTAAGAAGCCGTTATCAAAGCCCCCGATTTTTTCGGCGCTTCAACGACGAGAACGCCGCAGGAAAAACCGCTGATAATGCGGTTGCGGAGAGGGAAATTCATTTTTTCGGGCGGGGTTTTCATCGGTAATTCGCTTGCGAGGGCGCCGGATGAAATTATTTCATCCGCGAGTTTCTCGTTTTCCCGCGGATAAACGACATCAACGCCCGTCCCGAGAACGGCCACGGTCTTCCCTCCCGCCTCAAGAGCGGCTTTATGAGCGGCGGCGTCTATTCCACGCGCGAGACCGCTGACCACGGTAAAAGACCTCGCGCTCATCTGCGAAGAAAGCAAGGAGGCGATTCTTATGCCGTAAGAAGACGGTTTTCTCGTGCCGACGACGGCAATCATCCTTTCCCCCGACGAGGGAATTTCGCCTCTGACTCTCAAAAAAAGTGGGGGATTCTGTATTTCTCTTAAAAGCACGGGGTATTCCTCATCATCAATAAAAACCGCGCGGGCGGCGCATTTTTTCATCAGTTCCGACTCTTCTTTCAGACCTCTGATAAGCCGTCCGAGTTTTGATGCCCGCGGCCCTATGATATTTTTTAATTCTTCAACAGGCGTCTTTTCAATTTCAAACGGATCCGCTCTGAATTTATAAAGAGCGTAAAGATCCGGCTGAATTATCCATTCCGACAACGACAATTCTATCCATTTATTTTTTTCCTTTTCTTGCATTATTTTTTTCTCTCCCATCTTCACCATATTCTCCCCCTTTCCAAGGGGGAGATTGAGAGGTGGAACAACCGCCTCCGGCGGGGGGTTTTTCGCATTTTCCATCTTCCATTTTCCATTTCTTTATAAGGGGGAGATTGAGAGGGGGTTTTCTTTTTTCTCTCCCATCTTCCCTTCCGACAGCGCTTCCCTGTCTTTTTCTTCAAGTTCTTTTATCGCTTTCTCCGCCGCCATTGAAACGCCTATGTCTCCGTCTTCCGCGAGTTTTTTCAGAAAAACTTGCGTTTCGCGCGTATTTAACTGCGAGCAGACCCACACAGCGGAAATTTTTTTCCACCTGTCTTCGGACGATGTCATTCCTTTCAACGTTTTGAGCGCGAGCGACGGATTGTGCCTGAACATAATCTTTACGGCGTTTCCCTGCACCCTGTTGTTGGAATGCTGGAGAAAGGGCTTGATATATTCAACAATCTCTTTCTTATTGGGAAGAAACTGCTCGGCAAGTTCAATCATATCCGCCGTGAGCCGCGGCACAGGATTGATATCCGTAAAAGCCCGGCCGGCTTCCACGAATTTTATGCTTATATCTTCCGGCATTCCTTCAACCGACACCAACCTGAACAGTTCCGCCGCCCGATCCTCCCCCAACTGTTTCTTGACCGTTTCAGCGTCGTATTTCAGGGCGTTGGAAAGCATAAGTTTAGACCTGAGATAATTTTCATAGACGGCTTTATTGCTCTTTTTACGGTAATTGTAAAGAAGATAAATGCCCGTAAGAAGAAGAATGTTGAAAGCCACGCTCAGCCAAATCCAATCCGGAATCTCGGCGACCTGCTGCACGATTTTCTTTGTCTTGTATTCGGTGCGTGTCATATATTCTGTTTTCGTGACAACTTTTTCCTCCTGCCCCTGGCCGAAGGAGGGTGTTTCCGCAAACTCGGGTTTTTCAAGTTTTATCTTCTTTTTTTCAAACTCCGTCTTGCCGACCGTCACTTTTTTTATTTTCCTTGTTGCGAGATACAGGTCCTTGACTTTCGTGTTTTCGGGGTCGGCGTCGTATGCTTTTTCAGCGTATTTCCCCGCGGCTTCGTCATCGCCCGCCTCAAGCGACTCCTTGGCGAGTTTCATATTGTGCTTTACGACGATTTGCTGATAGAGTTTTTTCGCTTTCTCATCATCGGGATTTTCTTTGAGGTGCTTGTTTATGGCTTCTTCGGCT
>PEXM01000003.1 GCA_002779055.1 Elusimicrobia bacterium CG08_land_8_20_14_0_20_44_26 | reverse complement strand
TCGGTTCTCCCCTTTTTGTAAAGGGGAGTTAGAGGGGATTTAAATGCTTTCATATAATAAAAACTTGAAAAAATATTCCAGAGCACTTAGAAAAAATATGACAAATACAGAAAAAATAATGTGGTCGAAGTTAAGGAGCAAGCAATTAAAGAGTTGTCAGTTCTATAGGCAAAAAATTATTGGAGATTATATTGTTGATTTTTATTGTCCGAAGGCGAAACTCGTTATTGAATTAGATGGCGGGCAACACTACATAGATAAAGGAGAGAAGAAAGATAAAAAAAGAGATAATTATCTGAGTACCCTTGGGTTAAAGGTTTTGAGGTTTTCAGACAGGGATTTTCTTAAAAATCAAAAAGGAATTTTAGAAGAGATATGGGAAAATTTATAAATCCCCCTCTTTCCCCCTTTATTAAAGGGGGATGGAAAAGGGAAATAAGTGATTTTATCGATATAAAAAGTGCGGGAAATGTCAGTACAATTTTGACATTACCCTTGACGAATAGGGATTTCGGAGAAAACAAATGATTGTTATGGGAATTGAAACATCCTGCGATGAAACAGCGGCGGCAATTGTAAAAGACACTGATAAAATATTTTCCAACGTCATCCTTACGCAGATACCTTACCACCGCAGATTCGGGGGCGTTGTTCCCGAGATTGCCTCCCGCAGGCATCTTGAAGCCATAAACTCGGTAATAGATGAGGCCGTTTTCAAGAGCGGTTTTGAAATGTCTCACATAGACAGGTTTGCGGTCACCGTGGGACCGGGTCTGGTGGGTTCTCTGATAGTGGGGATTGTTGCCGCAAGAACGCTCGGGAAAATCTACAAAAAGCCCGTCTTCGGCGTAAACCACATTCTTTCGCATCTCGCCGTAAATTTTCTGTTTGACGAAATAAGCCCCCCTTATCTCGGGCTTGTGGCAAGCGGCGGACACTGCGACCTTATCCACGCAAAAACCCACAACGATTTTGAGGTGCTCTCAAAGACAAGAGACGATGCGCCCGGCGAGACCTTTGATAAAATAGCAAAAATGCTGGGACTACCGTATCCGGGCGGCGCGGAAATCGAGAAGATCGCGAAAAGAGGCAACCCCGATTCCGTAAAATTTCCCGTGCCTAAATTCAAAGACGGCTCCGACGACTTCTCTTTTTCCGGCATCAAAACATTCGTGAAAAACAGAATCGGCGAAACTCCGAAGGATAAAATCCCCGATCTTTTAGCTTCTTTTCAAAAGGCCGTCGCCAAAATTTTCGCCGACAGAATTATGAATGCGGTAAAGAAGACAAACTGCATACGCGTGATTCTTGCGGGCGGAGTCATTTCCAACAATTTTATCGTCTCTTTTCTCAGCGAGGAATGCGCCAAAAATTCCGTCCAGCTTTTCTGGCCGCGCCCGGAATTCTGCACCGACAATGCGGCAATGACCGCCTGCCGGGGTTTTCTCCAGGAATCATCGCTTAAACTGATTCCGCAGCCCGATTTAAAAATATGAGCGCCCTCACCGCAATAATACTCGCCGCGGGAAAAGGAACGCGGATGAAGTCGGATTTACCCAAAGTTCTTCACAAGGTCTCCGGTTTAACGATGATAGACCGCGTCGCGGAATCCTGTATGAAAGTGACCGGCGATATCGTTTTCGTCGTCGGCAGCCGGCGGTTAAAAAGCCATCTTAAAAAATACAAAAAATGCAGAATGGTTTTTCAGATGAAAAAACTCGGGACGGCGGACGCTCTCCTCAAAACGGAAAAACTTTTCAAGGGGAAACCCGGCAGAATTCTTGTCGTTCCGGGAGACGCTCCGCTCGTAACAGGAAACATTCTGCGGAAATTTATATCGTTTGACGGCAATTCCTCAAATGACATCAGCATTCTGACCGCGGTTTTGAAAAACCCGTCCGGTTACGGAAGGATAATAAAGAAACGCTCCCTTGTATCCGAGATACGGGAGGAACTTGACGCAAGCCCCTCGGAAAAAAAAATAAAAACGGTAAACGGCGGCATCTACATATTCCGGAGTCCTGAAATATTTTCACTTCTCAAAAAAGTGCCTCTCAACCCCGTGAAGAAAGAATATTACCTGACGGACGTCGTAAAGATTGCCGGCCGGCGCGGCCTCAAAGTAAAAAATCTGTCTCTTAAAGAAAGTTCTTTTATAATCGGGATAAACTCAAAAGAAGACCTTGCCGAAGCGGAAAAACTTTTCAAGCCGAATGTGCTATAATGGAGGATAATATGAAAATTGAAAACGACAAATTCGCTATTTTTTCAGGAGGGTCAAACCACATTCTGGCGCGGCACATCTGCGATTTTCTTAAAGTTCCGCTGGACAAAATCAGAATCTCCACTTTTGCCGACGGTGAAATCTTGGTGAAAATTATGACGAATGTCAGGGGAAAGGACGTTTTTATCATACAGGGCACCTGTCCGCCGGTCAACATAAATTTAATAAAACTTCTCACGATAATTGACGCTCTGAAAAGATCTTCGGCAAAGAGAATAACGGCCGTTATGCCTTATTACGGCTATGCGAGGCAGGACAGAAAAGTTGAGCCGAGAGTGCCGATAACGGCGAAACTCGTGGCGAACCTGCTTGTCGCCGCAGGAGTAAACAGAATTCTCACCCTTGAACTTCACGCCGGACAGATACAGGGATTTTTTGACATTCCAGTAGACAACCTTTATTCGATACCCGTGTTCGTTGAAAAACTGAAAGAAATGAATCTGCACAAACCCGTCGTGGTATCTCCCGACGTCGGAGGCGTTGAGAGGGCGAGAGCTCTTGCGAAATACATACGCGCCAATCTGGCTCTCGTTGACAAACGCCGCCCGAAACCCAACAAAGCGAAAATACTCAATATAATCGGGAACGTCCAGGGACGCACCTGCCTGATATTCGACGATATAATAGACACGGCGGGCACAGCGTCGGGCGTGGCGTGGGCTCTGAAGGAACACGGGGCGAAATTAATATACCTTTTGGGAACCCATCCGGTTCTTTCGGGGGACGCGGTGAAACGTCTTGAAAATTCGCCGGTTGAAAAAGTTATTGTAACGAATTCAATCCCCATCAAAGAAAAATCAAAAAAAATCGTCACCCTTTCGGTCGGCAAACTCTTTGCTCAAGCGATAGAATGCATACACAACGAGACCTCTATTTCAGACCTTTTCAAAATGAAACGCGGCGATTGAATGTAGGAGGGGTTTTCCAACCCCGATAACAAAACCACACGCCTATTGACGCGTGTTATCCATCTCATCTAATAATTTCAGATTCCTCAGCACCATATCATCTTCCGGCATATAGTCCCGCGCTTTTTCCCAGGCCTGCCTGGCATTCATATAATCCCCTAATTCGTAATATACGGTTCCGATATTGTTCCATACTTCATTTAAATGAAACCTATCGCCTGATGGATAATTTGCGGCGGCAATTTCGTACGCTTTTAGCGCCTCTTTATATTTCTTCTTTTCCTTTAGGTCTATTCCCCGAATATAGTTGGCGCGCGGATGCCTGGGATTTAACATCAGGCATCTGTTTATGTAATCACACGATTTTTTCTTGTCAAAAAATGAATATACAATTGCGTATCTGCAAAGAATTTCCGGGGTTTCGCCCACTTTTTCTTTTGCTTCATCAAGACATTTCAAAGCCCGTTGTGTGTTTCCTTTTTCAGCAGATACCATCGCTTCAATTATCTCGGCAAACACAGGTTTGCAGCAGAACTTAAACTTCTTTCCCGATGCGCAGGGACAAGGGTCATAAGAGTCCGGAATAAGAGAGCGCGCCATTATTTCTTCCTCGGAGGGTTTTTTCCATTCGTCTCTTTTCCCGCCTCCGTCTATTGATTTCTGAAAACTTCCGAATGTTTCTATGACAGGAGATGTTATTTCATAAAAAACCGAAGACGGGGCATCCTCAAAGAAAATGCCTTTTTTTACGGCGCTGTTTTCAAACAATTCTTTTGCAGGGTCATTCTGCGAACAGTAAAGTATTTTGGGCCAATGCTCCGGCAATTTATACGCATCATTCATAAGGTTTTCCAGTTCGGAAGATGACGGCATTTCATTCAGCACAATAATATGACCGAAAACATAACCGCTTCCGATATCCAGAAGAATTAATACATCCGCCGGCTTTCTCGCGACGAGAATATCCATTCTGAATATGAGCCAGGCCTCAAACGGTTCGTATTTCTCCAACATATCGGTAGTAATCCTGTGACCGTTTTTTACCGGAAACTTTATAAAACTTCCCATACTGTTATATTATAATATTTTCCCCCTCCAGTTAATAAGGCGCGCTCAGCAATCTAATGCAACACTCACAGAAAAAAAGTAAAATAAAAGAAAGGAGAAATTGCTGTGAGAAATTATTATTATCAGAG
>PEXM01000005.1:967-6210 GCA_002779055.1 Elusimicrobia bacterium CG08_land_8_20_14_0_20_44_26 | reverse complement strand
CCCACTCCTCCGGCAGAAGATTTTCCTGGGAGAGTTGCTGCTTAACCTTCTCGGGATTGGCGTGAGATAAATCCATTTTGTTCATCGCAACTATTATAGGCACTCCCGCCAGACGCGCATGACTTATTGCCTCCCGCGTCTGCGGCATTACGCCGTCACAGGCGTCAACGACGAGAACCACAATATCCGTCACCTGTGCGCCGCGAAGACGCATCGCGGTAAATGCCTCATGTCCGGGCGTGTCTATAAAAGTTATTTTTTTATCCCCGTGCTTGACCTGATAAGCGCCTATGTGCTGGGTTATGTTACCGAATTCCTTCTGCGTTATGTGCGATTTTCTTATGTAATCTAAAAGAGACGTTTTTCCGTGGTCAACATGCCCCATTATTGTGATAACAGGAGGGCGCTTCACGGCTCTGGTTATATCCCTGTCGTCGGATTTTTCTAAAGCGTCTTCATAAATATCTACAATTTCGGGCTCAAAACCTTCTTCCTGTATTATGAGAGATGCGGTATCAAAATCCAGCCGCTGGTTTATTGTGGTTATTATCCCCTGTTTAATGAGTTTCTTAATAAGCGTCCCCGAAGACATTTTAAGTTTCTCTGCGAGGGAACTTACGGTTGTCGTTACATCAATTTTTATCGTCTTCTTCGGCGGCGGAGGCGGCGGCGGAGGAGGCGCTTCTTCCGGCTTTTTCACTTTTTCTTTTCTTTTCTGCTCCCGAGTTTCTGCGGCTTTTTTCTTCTTTTCCTCCCCGAAAAATTTACCGCGAATGAGGTTATATTCCTCTTCCGTGATGCCTGAACTGGGTTTTTTCCCGGAAATCCCGAGAGCGCTTATTTTCTCTATCAGAGTGGCGCTCGCAACGCCGAGTTCTTTTGCCAATTCGTGTATCTTCTTAACATATTTTGAAGCGCTCTTTCTCGCTTTTTTCGCGGTTTCGGGCGCCGCTGTTTCTTTTTTTTCGGGAATTTCGGTTTCAGAAATTTTTTCAACCACCACAACGGGTTTCTTTTTAGGCGCAGGCGTTTTTTTCTTTGCGGGTGATTTTTTGGAAGAGACCTCTTTTTTGACTGCATTCTCTTTGTTCGCCGGGGCAAATTTCTTTTTCAACTCCTTCACATCATTTTCCGTGAGCCCCGAACTTGCCGTTTTGCCGCTAATTCCGGATTTAGAAAGTTCCGCTATCACTTCTTTGGCGGAGATTCCCTCGTCTTTCGCGAATTCGCTAATTCGGCATTTGTATTTTGCAGCCATTACTCTTTATCCTCGGGGACGGGTTCCGTTCCACTTGTTGGGATGGATTCATCGCCCTTATCCGCTTTTGACTCTTTCGTTTCGTTTTCTTCTTTTGCTTTCGCTTCACCTTTTTCCGAAGAAACGGTTGTTACAACGTCTATATCCCACCCCGAAATTCTGCAAGCGAGAGAAATATTGATACCGTCGGCGCCGAGAACCTTTGCCCTCTGATCGGACGGAACCTCAACCGTGGCTTTCATTGCCTTTTTATTGAGCGAAACCTGCGATTCGTCAACTCTCGCGGGACTCAATGAAGCGGCAATAAGTTTTTTCGGTTTAAGGTCGCTCGCTATCAAATCTATTTTTTCGCCGGCAAGTTCGTTGATTATCTGTTTTATTCTGTTTCCCCTGACGCCGATACACGTGCCCACGGGGTCTATTTTATCATTATTCGACTTTACCAGAACCTTTGCGCGCAAACCCGGACTTCTTACGACTTTAAGCACTTCAACAATTCCCTCTTTCACTTCCGGAACTTCTTCCGCAAGAAGAACTTTTAAAAAATCAGGATGAGTTCTTGAAAGAACCACATCGTTTTTTCTCTCATCGCCCACGACTTCCATGACATAGGCCCTCACATGGGAATTAAGCCGCAGAAATTGTTTCGGAATCTGTTCGCAAGCCGGTAGCACAGCTTCGGTATCCCCAAGGTCTACGATTGCCTTGCGGCCTATAAACCTAAAAATCCTGCCCGTTATTATCTTGTGCTCCAACTTTTTATACTTTTTAAAAACAGAACTTTTTTCATATTCCCTGATCCTTTGGGATATCACTTTCTCTATCGTCTGGCTTGCTATCCTCGCTATTTCGCCGACGTCAATCGTCACTTCCACATCGCAGTCAATTTTCGCTTTCGGGTCAATCGCTAAAGCTGCGGACAAAAGAATTTCATCCCTGGGATTAGACACTTTCTCCACCGCCTTTTTTATTCCCCACGCATGCACTTCGCCCGTTTCACCGTTCAATTTCACCCTGTAGCGCGAGGCAAGGGGATAATGTCTCAAGAGACACTTTTCAACCGCATGCTCTATAAGAGTTATTAACTCATCCTTCGGTATGCCTTTTTCATACTCAATCTGCTCTAAAGCCGCAAGAAATTCTTTTGACACTATGCTAAAACCCTCGCTTCGGTGACATCATTTATATTAACCCTTTCTTCAAGGGGAGATGCCACAATTATATTCTCGCCTTCTACTCTCAATATGATTCCGTCAAGCCGCGTGCCATTTCTCCTGCTGATTCTCACGTTAAAGGATATTTTTCGACGGAACTCATCTATCGTCCTGATCCGGCCGTTGCCGCCGGTGGAAGGTCTGCCCGCAATTCCGTTTAATTTAATCTTATTCATAACACTAATGTTATCAAATACACACCGGGCACGCAAAGGGGACGGTATAATGGGGACGGTTCCTAATAAGAACCGTCCCCATTCCCCCAAAAGTATTAGAACCGTCCCTATTCATTTAAGTTTTTTAAGTATACTCTCTCCGACCTTATAGACATCGCCAGCGCCCACCGTAATAAAAACATCGTTTTTTTTCAGCATTTTGGCAAGAATCTCCGAGGCCTCGTCAATCGATGAAAACATTTTTTTTCTTATCGTGCGGGGAATATTCTCCCATATAAGTTGCGAGGTTATGCCTGGTATTTTTTCCTCGCCGGCGGAATAAATCGGTAGAATGCACACGGCATCCGCTCTGTCAAAAGAGCGCCCGAGTTGCCACGCCTGCTCCTTTGTCCTCGTATACCGGTGGGGCTGAAAAAGAACAACGATTCTCTTATCCGGCCAGGTCTCGCGCGCTGTTCTGACCGTCATTTTCACTTCCGTCGGATGATGAGCGTAATCGTCTATCACAATAATGCCGTTCTTGACGCCTCTGACGTCAAACCTGCGCGAAACGCCCATATAACCTTTAAGGGCGATTTTTATTTTTGAAAGAGCAACGCCGAGATTAAGACAGATGCAGGCCGCCAAAGCGGAATTCAGAACGTTGTGCAGACCCGGTAACGGAACCGTGAGCGACCCCGCTCGCCGGCCCCTGAAATTAATTTCATATTTCGTATTGAAAAATCCCGTTTCTAATATTTTTATAACGTAATCCGCCTTATCCGAAAATCCGTATGTGAAATATTTTTTCCTCAACTGCGGAAGTATTTCGGCGACGTTAACATCATCAATGCATAAAAAAGCCATTCCGTAAAAAGGAACACTGTTTATAAAATCGACAAAGGTCTGTTTCAGGTTATCCATATTGCCGTAAAAATTCAGGTGGTCGTCGTCTATATTCGTCACTGCCACGAGCACAGGGGAAAGCCTCAGGAACGACGCGTCCGATTCGTCTGCTTCCGCTACAAGAAAATCGCCGGAGCCCTTGTAGCCGCCTGTGCCTATATTTTTAAAAAGGCCGCCTATAACCATCGTGGGGTCGTATCCGGCGGATGAAAGAATTTGACTCACCATTGAAGTCGTGGATGTTTTACCGTGGCTGCCCGCTATGGCAATCCCGTACTTTATCCTCATCAGTTCGCCGAGCATTTCGGCTCTCTGAATAACCGGAATATTATTTTTCGCCGCGGCCACGACTTCAATATTTTCCTGATTGACCGCAGAAGAATAAACGACGACATGAGCGTTTTTCACGTTTGATGAGCGGTGACCCGTAAAAATCTTGCAGCCCATAGATGCGAGCCGCCGGGTCACTGGAGTTATAACAATATCGGAACCCGTAATCGTATAGCCGTATCTTTTCAAAACTTCAGCGATGCCGCTCATACCTGTTCCGCCAATGCCTACGAAATGAATATTCCGTATGCCGCTTAACATAAACCTGTCCTTCGGGGCAGGACATCCCGTGAAACTGTCCGCAGAAAACGAATTTTTGCTCATCCTCTTTTTTTTACCTCGCTTAGACATTTTTTCCTTCAATTCCATTATTCTATATACTGTCTCAACTTTTTTGACTCGGCTATATCCCTGAGTTTCAATATCGCCTTTGCCTCAATCTGACGGATTCTTTCGCGGGTGACATTGAATATTTTTCCCACCTCCTCAAGAGTGCGCGGGAATCCTGAATCAATCCCGTACCGAAGCCTCAGAATCTCCCCCTCCCTGTCGGAGAGGACATCAATCAGTTTCCTGACTTCTCCCTTCAAAAGTTCCATTTGAGCCGATTCCTCAGGGTTTAACATCGTCGTGTCTTTGACATATTCTTCAAGCTGGGCGTCATCCTCATCACCCACGGGCTGAGACAGCGAAAAAGGTTCCGGCATAACTTTCAGCACCGTGTAAATCCTCTCTACGGGAATTTTTAAAGCTTCGGCGCATTCTTCCGGCGTTGGATCGACTCCCTTACTGTGACGGAACTTCTGCGAAAAACTGGACACTTTGCTTATAACTTCCTTCATATGCACGGGAATTCTTATCGTCCTCGCCTGGTCGGCTATGGCTCTGTTTATGGACTGCCGGATCCACCATGTGGCATAAGTGGAGAATTTAAATCCTTTTTTATATTCAAATTTATCAACCGCTTTCATAAGGCCTATACAGCCTTCCTGTATAAGATCAAGCAGCGAAAGGTGAATATTGGAATGATGCTTGGCTATGGAAACAACGAGCCGCAGATTGCTCCTGACGACCCTGAGTTTCATTTCCCGGATTTCCTTTTCAAGAACGTTAAACTCGTTGTAAATCTCAAATAGTTTTTCCGGCTGCTGCAGGCATTCTTTCTTCTGCTTCGTTAACTTATCTTCTATTTTGCTCAGTTTTTGTTTTTTTTGAAGCCACATGGAGGGAGTTAGACCGGTCTCTTTTGTAAATGCGTAATTGGTTAAACTTTTTCTTGAAAATTTTTTATAAAGTTTATCTATGATTTCAGGAGATGCAATATTTTTCAGAATTTCCTCCTTTTGATTTAAAAGTTCGCTGCATCTTTTACCTTCGCTT
>PEXM01000005.1:0-953 GCA_002779055.1 Elusimicrobia bacterium CG08_land_8_20_14_0_20_44_26 | reverse complement strand
GCATCTTTTACCTTCGCTTTTTATCATGTTCATAAGCCGTTGCAGTTTTTGGTTATTCAGTTCCAGAGCGTCAATTTTATGAAACAGGAAGACCCTTGTCTTTTTGATATCCGCGTTTATCCTTTTTAATGTTTTTTCGTTTTTTACTTTATCCAGCTGATTCTGAAGGGAAATCAGTTTTTCCCTTCCAGCCCTAAGAGCCCTGGAAGCGGAGGAGACCTTTCTTTTCATGTCTTCTATTATGCGTTTTGTTTTTCTTCCTCTCTGCATAAGTTCGCGCGCCGAAATAACGTTTTCCTGAAGAAGCGCATTTATGTTTACCATTTCCCTGAAAGAAATGGGGTTTGACAATATTAAAAATTTAAGGCGATTTTCCCTGTCTTTTATGCCTTTGGCAAGGTAAGTTTCCTCTTCTCTTGAGAGAAGAGCGGCCTTACCCATTTCGCTTAAAAACATTCTTACCGAATCTGATGTGTCAACCTGATCAACCGGCGCTATCGGCACAAGCTCGGCCTCCTCTTTACTTACAGAACCGATGATTTCAATGCCGTTTTCTTCAAGACCCGCAAGAACTTTTTCAATTATCTCCGTAGAATTATATTCAAGCGGGAGCATTTCGTTAATCTGCGCAAACGTCATAATCCCCATATCTCTGCCTTTGGCGATAATTTCGTCTATTGCACTTTTTATTGCCGCCGCATTTTTCCCCGCAGATGGCGCATCCGGCAGACGGAATTTTTTAAGCGCTTTTTTCTTTTTGAGTATAGCGGAGCTTCCATTTTTCCCGTTTAAGGATTTTAACTGATTTTTTTTAGCACTGATAAAATGTCCTTTACTGTCGCGTAGCGGCATGGCGGTTGTTTTTTTCGCTCCTTTTTTGGACGCCTTTGCGGATGATTTTCTATTATTCTTTACCGCAGTTCTGGAGTCCTCGCGTGATTTTGCCGGATTTT
>PEXM01000025.1 GCA_002779055.1 Elusimicrobia bacterium CG08_land_8_20_14_0_20_44_26 | reverse complement strand
CCGCAGTTATATTTTTTCGCGAGAATCGCCGTCGCGGCGAGCGTTCGATCGTTCACCGTAAACGAGGCGTGAAGACCCGCCATTCCCCTGACAAGAGGATGACTCTCTTTCTTTAATTTTTCAAGGAATCTCTCGTTTTCCTCAACGCCTTCGGCGCCCCTGCCGTATCTGTCGCTTGCGCCCAGCGTCAGAGCCGCTCTGATGCCGGATTTTTCAACGGCTTTCATTATCGCATCAAGCGAACCTTTCTGGAAATTCTGGCTCTCCTGATGGTCTATAATCGTCGTCGTTCCCGACTTTATGCATTCTCCGAGAGCGAACAAAGACGAAAGATAAACGTCCTCTTCGTCAAGAGCCCTGTCCAGCGGCCACCAAAGCCGTTCAAGAACTTCCTGAAAATTTTTTGCGGGAGCGCCGGGAATTCCCATTCCGCGGGCGAACGTGGAATAAAGATGATGGTGCGCGCAGATAAAACCGGGCAGCGTAATCTTTCCCGAAGCGTCTATGACATCCGTTCCCTTGACGCTCCCGAATTTTTTCCCGACACCCGCTATTCTGTCATTCTCTATCAAGACATCCGCTTTTTTCACACTTTTTCCGTCAAACACCGTGCCGTTTTTAATTAAAATTCTTTTTGTCATCTTCTAACTCCTACCATAAACCCATTTATTGCAGTAGAACGCATTTATCGTCGGTCTATATTGCAAAGAATGGGATAAACTATGCTAATGGTACGCGCTTCTATGGTACCGCCAAAACTACGCAGGGACAAGAATATACTCAAGGATAATTCCGCTTTTTATTTTTGGCAATAGAAACCGTCCCCATTGCTTTTTTATTTCTTTTTTGACTTTTTGGGTTTCTTTTCTTCTTTTTTTTCGGTGGTTAATTTTTTGGCTTTTTCCCCGGTAGATTCCGCTTCCTTCACGTCTTTTTCCTTCAGTTCCACGGGACGACCTGCGGGGGGCGCTTTTCCCCTCTCTTTCTGCCGCGCGTCAATCAGAAAATATATTTCGTTAATAAGTTTTTCTCCCGCATAGTCCTGGTTCAGTTTCGCCACAATATCAGTAGCGAGCGTTTTGTAGTTGTCTTCTTTACCGACACCGTCCGCAAGGGCGTATCCGACGCCCGTTATACTGTCGCCCTTTATCCCGTGAACGATGCACCCGTCCATAATAAGCCGTGCGTGAGATGCGGTGACACCGCTTCGGACGGCAAATTCATAAGCATCAACCACGGCATCGCAGTCCTTTGCATTCCAGTCATTCCTCTCCGCCCGGTTCCTGATTTGTTTTTTCTGGTATCTCAGTTCTTTTTCCCATCCACGCTTTGTTTTTTCGTCAAACTTGTCCCATCCCGGAGGAGTATTTTTTTCCCACCCCTTTTTCAATCCCTTTTTCCAGCCAGCGGGGGCAGTAAATTCCTTTACGGTTTCTTCTTCGGCTTTTTTTTCGCCGGCGCTTTCTTTTTCAAGAGCATCCTCTGCGTGCAAAAGAGCCGCGGAGCAAAATAGAAGCCCGGACGCTACAATACAACTGACATTTAATTTAACACTCATACAAAAACCTCCTTGAAATTTTTAAAATACGAATTCACCATTCTTTGTTTACTATTCTAATCTTCTTTAAGACGGGTTAATTCATCAGGAGTGCGCTCGCGCATAAAAAGGGCGCCGGCGAAACACTTCTGAACACAGATAGAACAGCCGATGCATTTGCCCGCGTCCGTTTCAGGATAACCCTCGTTATTTAACGTTATTGCCTGATAAGGACAACGCGTGCAGTTTCCGCATTTAAGACAGAGTTCTTTGTCTATGAGAGAAGATATTTTTTTCGTGGGTGTTAGAGACATAAAATCCGTCACCGGATTCGGCTGGGCACATCCAATGAGTTCCTTCATTGATTTTATTCCTCTCTCTTTCATAAGATAACTTATGCCGCTCGCCAGTTCCCTGTAAATTCCGTAACCGTATTTTGTCACAAGCGTGCAAAACTGGACGGTTTTAACTCCTATCGCGAGAAAATGAGCCGCCTCTCTGTAATTCATTGCACCGCCATTGCCTGAAATGGCAAGACCGACCGGCATAGCGTTTATCAAAGTGCTGTAACTAATGGGGGCGACGCCTTCACCGCTCATCCCATAAACGACCGCTTCATCCCAATTTCTTTTATCGCCCGCCCTGAAATCTACAACAGGAAAAGTGTTCGCCAACGTAATTCCCGCTGCTTTTCCCGGATACTTATCAAGCGTTTCCTTAATGGCGCGGACAATCGGAACTATTGATGTCACCGCTGCCGTCAATTTGAAAAGTTTCGGTATATCGGGGGCGGAAACTTCCATAATCCAGCCGACGATTTTTGCGGTGAGAGATGCATTCTGCGAAACGATGTCGCCTTCCGTGCCGTCGCCGCCCTGCGGGCAGGATAAACTATACTCTATTCCCATCGCTCCGGCGTTTTCAAGTTTCTTCGTATTTGACTGCCAGCCCTTTCTGTCGTCTGCGTCATTGCCCGTTACGGGCCCGCCCGTGGAAGCCATTGTGAGGCGGTCCGGAAATTCTTTAACCAGTTTTTCAACTTCGCCGCAAACCCGGGAAAGTGAATGCCCCGAAACATTATCGCAGTTTCCATAAGTCATCGGATTAAAAACGTGCATATATTCTCCGGGTATGTGAATGGGAACGCCGTCAAACGACGTTTTCATAACCCCGCCCGACCAGCCGGCTTCATACGCCTTTTTCATCTGGTCATAACCGTCCGACGGAGGAGCCGCCGAAAGAAGGAAGGGGCTCGTAATTTTCCTGCCGAAGAAATCTGTTTCAAGAGTTACTGGAAGAGAAACATATCCTTTAAGTTCAACAAAACTTTTTACATCGCTTTTGACCTTCTCCGGCGAAGCCCCTCTGATGTATGCGTCCGCCGCCTCGGCGGCGTTTTTTCCGCTTGATACGGCTTCCACAACCGTCGTCGGGCCGTTAGCGTGATCGCCGGCAAAAAATATTCCCCGCTCTTTTTCAAAATTATCTTTCGCCCTCGTTCCAATCGCCAGAACGATGAAACCGAAACCGTCTCTATTTTCTTCCGTGCCTTTGACCGTCTTGATATTCTTCAGACCGAATTTTTTACCGGCTGGAAGGTCTATTCGTATTGTTTTCAAACCCGTTATTTTGCCGTTTTTGGTTTTAATAGCGGTCACTGAAGTTCTGTTTGTAATTTCAACGCCGTTTTCAAGAAGTTCTTCTCTTTCTTTTGCGGTGAGAGGCATTTCGGAGGGGCTTTCAAGAACAAACATCTCAACCTTTGAAGCGCCGTTCTTTTTCGCGGTGATGGCGCAGTCAACCGCCGTGGCGCCGCCGCCTATAACGGCAACGTTACCGGAAAATTTGTATCTTTTCGGATTACTCAAATAATCTATCACGTTAATAGCTTTATTTTCGTTAAGAATTCCGGACATTATCGGCTGCCACAGACCCGTGGCGACTATAACGGCGCTGTAATCTTTTATAAGCAGTGCCTTCGGGTCTTCTATTTTTTCCCCTGTTTTTATATTTATGTTTCCGAGCGATTTTATGAAATCAATATCCGTCTTAATTACTTTTCTGTCAAGACGGAAATCAGGAATAAGATTGCATGCGCCGCCGGCGGAACTTCTTTCCTCAAACACATCTACTTTATACCCTTTCTGAGAAAGAACCGCCGTCGCGGCAAGCCCGGCGGGACCGCATCCGACAACTGCGACTTTTTTCCCGTTTAATTTTGGCTTTAAAAAATCAGGAACGCCGCCGAGCTCCTTCGCCTTGCGAATAATATACGCCTGCACCTCGGGTATTTTCACCGAACCGTCAAAATCCTTACGAGAGCACTTCGCCATACAGTGTCTATCGGGACAGACGAGGCCACAGATCTCTCCGAGAGGATTATTTTTCATTATTAAGGCGGCGGCGCGGAAATAATCCTGCCTTCCGCCGACTTTGGCAGACATTATGAAATCAAAAGGCGAGCAGTTTGCGGGACAGGCGTTTTCGCAGGGATGCTCCTCGCAGTATTCGCATTTCAACAACTCATTTTTAAATTGTTTTTCGGTCAAAATCTTCCCGGACAATTTTTTCATTTTCTCTATTTCGCTGTTTTCTTTTTTTCCGGCGCTTTTTTCTTGACGGGCGGTTTTCCCGTCGGGACGGATTCTTTAACCGCGGGCTCTTCTTTTTTCTTTTCGGGAACCGGCAGTTTTATGGAAAGATACTCCGCCGCCATCTGCGCTTCGGATTTTATTCTCGCATCGTCTGATGCCCAGGCATCCAAAATGATTTTTTCAACCTCAGGCGTGAGTTTTTTTATAACGCCGAGAGCCCGCATGCCCTGCTTTTTC
>PEXM01000063.1 GCA_002779055.1 Elusimicrobia bacterium CG08_land_8_20_14_0_20_44_26 | reverse complement strand
CCGGTTGTTATCGTCAGAGCCAGCAACAATTATGGTCCCTGGCAGTTTCCCGAGAAACTGATTCCGGTTATTATACAAAGAGCTCTGGCGGGCGAGAAAGTGCCCGTTTATGCGAAAGGCGAAAATGTCCGCGAATGGCTTTATGTCTCGGACTGTGCAGGGGCTGTTTTCAAGGTTCTTGAGAAAGGCCGCACAGGTGAGGCATACAACGTCGGAAGCGGCGAGGAGAAAAGAAACATTGACGTCGTGAAAATAGTGTTGAGAGTTTTAGGAGTCAGCGGTAAACTGATTAAATTTGTTAAAGACCGTCCCGGTCATGATATAAGATATTCGCTTAACACCGGGAAAATAAACGGTGAATTAAAATGGAGGGCGAATATGGGATTCAGCGCCGGCATTCAGCAGACGGCGCGCTGGTATGTGGAAAATCAAAAGTGGACAAAAAGTGTTGAAAGGCGGATAAAATGAACGAAAATTTTTTGAAGAAGATGCTCTTGTTTTTTGCCGCAGTTGCGGCTTTTATGCTTGGCTTTTACTATCCGGCAGTCCTTTTCTGCGTCATGTTCGCGACGGTTCTGGTATTTTATAACAGATTCAGCGGGATTATGAACGGGCGGTTCGGTAAAGCGTGGCTTGCGGCGAGCATCTTTATCGTCGCTTTTTTTATATTGAGGGGCGCGAGTGTTCTTGCCGCCGCGCCGACGGGTGCCACAGGCATCGGAACTATAAGGAATTTAGACACTCCTGTCGTGGAAAGGTTTACAAGTTTTCTCGGTATTTTTATTCTCGTCGCTATAAGTTATCTGATGTCTGTTGATAGAAAACATATAAACTGGAGGCCCGTTGTATGGGGAATTGTTCTGCAGATCGTTTTCGGTTTGATTGTCCTTTCCGATACCGTGGGAATTTTTTTCTTCAATTTTGTGGATTCGGTCGTGAATGTCCTTCTTTCGTTCAGCGAGGAAGGCGCGGCTTTCGTGTTCGGACGTCTCGCCTACGGGCCTGCCGACCCGAGAGGCCTTAACGAAGGAATGTTTTTCTTTTTTTCGGTGCTGCCGACGATTATATTTTTTTCCTCGCTGATGACGGTTTTGTATCATTTGGGCGTGATGCAGTTTGTCGTCGGAATTATCGCCAAAATAATGCAGAAGACGATGAAGACATCGGGCGCCGAGACGCTTTCGGCGGCGGCAAATATTTTTGTCGGTCAGACGGAAGCCCCGCTCGTCATAAAGCCGTTCATAAAAAATATGACGACGAGCGAACTTCACGCCGTTATGACGGGGGGGTTCGCCACCGTCGCTGGAGGCGTGATGGCGGCGTATGTGCTTTTCCTTAAAGATTATATTCCCAACATTGCGGGGCATCTTGTCACGGCAAGCATAATGAGCGCTCCGGCCTCGCTTGCGGTTTCAAAAATAATTTATCCGCAGACGGAACATTCCGAGACAGCGGGCGATGCGGAGATAAAAGTGGAGAAGCCCGATTCCAATGTGATTGAGGCCGCTGCCCGCGGCGCGAGCGAAGGAATGACTCTGATGCTGAATGTCGCGGCGATGCTTGCGGCTTTTGTCGGTTTGATAGCGATGATAAACTACGGGCTTGAAAAATTTTCGGATGCGGCAAGCGTCATTGCGGGCAGAAATCCGTATAAGATGTATCTCCTGACGGACGACATCGCCAACATTAAAGAAGGAGACATAATAAAGATAGAAGGCGCGAACAAAACTTACGTCTTCACGGTGAAAAAAAACCTTGATGACAGCGTCATTGTCAAAGAGCGCCTGCGCGTAAATTTTAAAGAGAGCGCTTACATGGTGGAAAGAGACGGGAAGAACGTGTTTTTATCAACGGGTCTCATCGGCAGGAAACCTCTTTTTTTCATAAATCTGTCAATTATTTTCGGCATAATATTCGCGCCGATTTCCTGGTCTATGGGCGTTCCGTGGAAAGAATCCGCCGTCGTCGGACGGCTTCTCGGCGAAAAACTTATTCTGACGGAGTTTATCGCGTATTTGAACCTTTCGGGAATTCTCCAGAACGGTTATGAGACGCTGTCGGGCGCGGTGATTCACCTCTCGCAGAGGTCCGCCGTGATTGCCTCCTACGCTCTTTGCGGATTTGCGAATTTCGCATCCATAGGAATACAGATAGGCGGTATCGGGGGCATCGCTCCGAACAAAAGGAGCACTCTTGCCAAAATCGGTCTGAGGGCGATGTTCGCCGGCGCCATTGCCGCCTGTATGACAGGAACGATTGCCGGAATACTGATGTAGCATTAGGAACCGTCCCCATTGACCCATTAGGAACCGTCCCCATTGACCCACGAACAAAAAAGAGTTGAAGTGTTTTATACAATAGAGGCAGGCAAAATTATAACCGTAACAGTTTATGCATTTTACGGAGAATGGGAGGATTAAAATGAATGTTTTTTACAATGATAAAACGGATTTGCTTTACTTGCGGTTAGATAATAAGAACCAGGAAATAATAAACAAACGCATCTCTGATGAGATAGTAATAGAAATCGGAAAAAACAACAGAATCGTTGGTATTGAAATACTTGCTGCTTCAAAGCATGTGAACTTGCAAAATTTATTTCCTGTAAAATACAAAATCTCAAAAGAACCGGTATTTGCAGGTGTATAGAAAGTTTTAAAATTTGCTGAGTCAAAAAAGCGATTGATAAAGTTTTTTAATTTTGTATAACTATGGCAAAGAACATCATTTACAGCAACAGTTACACTTACGACGCTGTCGGTATGTGGGCGGTTAAAAAAACGTCCCTAGGAGATCAGCCGAGAATTTTTAAAATGAGAAAATAAATTGCCGACGCGGCAGGAATTTTTACAAGCACATTTGCGCCGGGGATGTATATCAGCGAAACGCTCATTACCGCGGTCGCTAAAATAAATTTCAGCAGTTTTATCGTAAAAGTTTTCGGTACGTGGATTCCTTCTTTGTATATGATTATTCCGAGTGCGATGAAGTTGAAGAAAGCGGCTATGCTTGTGGCGGCGGCGAGACCCGCGGCGCCGAGTTTTAGTATGAGAGCAAGGATGTCGCCCACGATATTTATAAGAAAAGACGCTGAAGCGATTTTTACGGGCGTTTTCATATCTTTTTTGGAGTAGAAATAATTGGCAAAAATTTTTATTCCCGCGAAAGCTAAAAGCCCCGCCGCATAATAGCAGAGAGCGCTCGTCGTCGCGGCGGTTGATGCCGGGTTGAAATTGCCTCTCTCAAATAAAAGTTTTACAATTTCTCCGCCGCAGATTATGAGCCCCGCGGTTGAAGGAAATATCAGAAAAAAAGAAGATGAAAGCGACGTAAAGAGATTGCGGGAGAGTTCATCGCCTCTCTTCATTGCGTGCGAATCGGTCATAAAAGGAAGCGACACTATTGATATGGAAACCCCGAAAAGAGCGAGCGGCAACTGATATATTCTGCTTGCGAAATAAAGAGCCGAGACAATTCCCTCGCCCATAAATGTCGCGCATATTGTATCAACAAATATGTTAAACTGCATAACCGAAAGTCCGATTGCAGCCGGCACAAGCGCAATCAGTATTCGTCGGACGTCGGAATTGCCGCAGAAATCCGAGACAATGTATTTCAGGCGCGTGACTTTTTCGCGCAAAAGCGAGGGAAGCATTAAAAGGAAATAAAACACAAATCCGATTGTCTCAAAAACCGCAAGGCCGCGGATATTGTCGGAAGCATCTCCGCCTTTCATAAAAAATAAAAAATAAGAGATGATGCTTAAATTGAGAAGAGCCGGAGCCGCCGCAGGTATGAAAAAATATTTGCGCGCGTTAAGGATTCCCATTGCCGCGGTTGAAAGAGTTGTGAGAATTAATATAGGGAACATTATTCTCGTGAGTGTTACGGTTATTCGCATTTGCAAGGCATTCCCCGCAAAGCCGGGAGCTAAGATTCTGACGATTAAAGGCGCGAGAATTATCCCCGCCGCCGTGATGATGAGGCACAGAACCGCGAGAAACGAGAAGAAGTTTCCCGCAAGTTTTTTTCCTCTTTCCTCATCCCCTTCCGAGAGTATGCCGGAATAAACGGGGATAAATGCCGCCGGAAGAGAACCCTCTCCAAGAAGACGCCGCAGAAGATTCGGTATTCTGTAAGCGACGAAAAAAGCGTCGGCGAACATTGTTGTGCCGAAGAACGATGCGATAAATATGTCGCGTGCGTATCCGAGAGCCCGAGAGACGGCGGTTGCCGCCGCCACGCCCGCAAAGCCCTTTTTTAAGGGGCTTGCGGTAATATTTTTAAAAATATTTTTAATCATTTGACTGACTGAATTTTATTTTGTAGTATTACACGAGATAAAAATTGTTGGGAGGTTAAGAAAGTGGCGAAATTAAAAACCGGAAGACATACAGGCGCTATGAAAGAAGCGAGGAAAAACATCAAGAGAAGAAAAGCAAACAGAGAACTGAAAGAAAAAGTCAAAAAAGAGATAAAAAAATTCAAAAAGGCCATTTCGGCAAAAGATTCTTCCGCGGGAAAGATTCTGTCATCCGTGCAGGGTCTTCTCGACAGGGCGGGGAAGAGAAAAGTTTTTCATAAAAACAAAGCGAACCGTTTGAAGTCAAGAATGTCCGTCCTTCAGCCCTAAAGGACGGCCTTCGGCCAGGCGAAGAACGGCTGAGACCGCCGTAAGAGCGTTTTCAAAAGCGTGCGTTTCGCCGCTTTTTATTTTTTCGTAAGTTTCAAGAATTAGAAGAAGACATTTTTTTATTTTAAGGACGGGCGTTTTATTGACAAATTCTCTGGCTTCACGGACGTTATTTTTGTGAAGTTTTATTTTAGATGCGCCTTCGGAAAAGTCATTTTTTGTTTGATATTCTTTAAGGACGAGCAAATTCTCAAACATTTTCCTGATGTATCCGAGCGCTCCGAATAAGTTGTTTTTGTCAATGCGGCTGAATTTATTCAGGGTCTTTACGGGGTCCGCTTTTAGAATGCCCCATGAAAAATCAAAAATGTCCTGAACTTCGCTTGAAGTGCTCACTTTTTCAATGTTCTCCTTTGTGAGTTCCGCCTCATCGCCGGCGAAGTTAAGAGCTTTTTCTATATTGGTTGATATTTCTCCGATGTCCGCGCCGCTTATGTCAATCAGCGCTTCAACGGCTTCCGGGCCGATATTTTTCCCGGCGCGGGATACTTTGCTTTTTATTCCTCTCAGGAGCGCTTCATTTTCCATATTAAAACACGCCACGGGAGAAATTTGCCGCTCCTGAAACATCTGGTTAAGTTTTTTGTCCCACTCAAAAAAAAGCACGAGCGAGGTTTCAGGGCTTTGTTTATAAGATATGAGCGCTTTTATATCGTCGGGAGAAAACCGGTTTGCGCCCCTGACAAGCACCAGTTTTTCGGATGCAAAAAGAGACGTTGAGTTGAGTTCTTCAAGTATTTCCGAGGCATTCTTCTGCTCGTCGCATCTTGTGATGTTTCCGGGCGAGAATTTCCCGCTTATGAGTTCAAACCCTTTTTCCTTTATCGCTCCGGCAGGCCCCATAAAAACATACACGGAATCCGTTTTGGTTTTCAGGCGCTGCGCAAATTCATTCCACTGCATATTACGGAGTTTTATTTATAGCGCAGAATCTGGTAAACGATTTCGGAGGCGAGTTCGTCAACGGCGCGATCCTGGGCGGACTGCTCGGTTTCAATAATCGCTCCGGACTGGGTGCTGCCCGGCGGGTAAAACCTTATATCGGCCGGTATGTCGTTTTCCTCGGTAATTACATTTCCCGTGTTAATATCGGTGAATTGGATATTCACTTCCATCCAGAGTTTGTATTGTTCAACAACGCTTTTGGCGTCAAAGCTGAGAGGAATCAGTTCGTATTTGGTGATTTCGCCGATGAGCCGCGAGTCGGGGTTTTCGTTTGCGGGGATGAGCCGCCCGTCTTCCAGCAGTTTGTCGTTTATTTTCTGGTAGAGTTTGTCTTCAAGACCGTAGAGAACGGTTTTATTTGCGAAGGTCTCTATTTTCACCGTCCGGACATTATCTTTCAGAACTGCCGCGGGATTTGAGAAGGAACAGCCCGCCAGCGCCGCCACAAGAAAAAATAATCTTTTCATTTTTAACCTCCAGTCACGATATTCAAAAGCTTGCCCGGGATGTATATGGTTTTTTTTATTTCCTTTCCGTCTGTCCAATTTCTCACTTTTACATCCGCGAGCGCGGCATTCACGATTTCGTCTTTCTCCGCCTCCGGGCCTGCGGGAATTTTGGAACGCAGTTTGCCGTTCACCTCAATTATTATTTCTTTGACCGTTCTTTCAAGAGCCGTTTTTGAAAAGCCGGGAAATTTTCCGAGATCCATCCTCAAAATTTCCGCCGCCTCGGAAGTCATAAAAGGAGCGAAAGGGTGAAGCAGCGTTATAACCGTTTTCAAGGACTGCCCGAATCCGCGAAAGACGCCGCAGCGCTCCTGCATCTCTCTTATAAAATTCACGAATTCCTGTATGGACGATATAGCGGTGTTAAACCGGAATCCGTAAAGGTCTTCTTCCACATCGCGTACGGTTTTAGCCGTCATCCATCTCAGTTCTTTTGCAGAGTCCTCGGGTATTTCTTTTTCTCCGTCGGAGTCCGATAAAAGAGAAAGCATTTTCCAGACCCTCGTCAGAAATCTGCTGCATCCGCGCACGCCTTCCTCCGACCAGTCAAGGTCCTTTTCCGGGGGCGAGGCGAAAAGAATAAAAAGTCGTCCCGTATCGGCGCCGTATTCGTTGAGCATATCGTCAACGCTTACGGTGTTGCCTTTTGATTTTGACATTTTGCCGCCGTCTTTGAGAACCATTCCCTGGCAGAGGAGTTTTTTGAAGGGCTCGCCGGCTTTCAGCATTCCCATATCGCGGAGCGCTTTCGTGAAGAAGCGCGCGTAAATCAGGTGCATCGTCGCATGTTCTATTCCTCCGATGTACTGGTTGACGGGCATCCAATCGTCGGCAATTTCGCGCGAAAAGGGTTTGTCCGTGTTTTTGCTGTCAAGATAGCGCAGAAAGTACCATGAGGAGTCAACGAAAGTGTCAAGAGTGTCGGTTTCGCGCTCCGATGCCCCTCCGCATTTCGGGCAGAGCGCCTCCCTGAAAGTTTTAGACCCGTCAAGAGGATTGCCTTCCCCCGTGAACAAAGCGTCGTCCGGAAGGAGCACCGGCAGGTCTTTTTCGGGGACGGGCACGATGCCGCATTTTTCGCAGTAGACGACGGGAATAGGACAGCCCCAGTATCTCTGGCGCGATACGAGCCAGTCCCTGAGATGCCAGCGCGTTACGATTTTCGCTATGCCCTTTTTTTCGAGAGCGGCGGATATTTTTTTTCTTGCTTCGGCGGACTTGAGCCCGGAAAAATCCCCCGAATTTATGAGCACACCCTCGTCCGTGTAGGCGTCCTCGAGCGATGCGTCTTTCGGTTTACGGCCTTCGGGCGCAATGACTGCCCACATCGGGATACCGTATTTTTTCGCAAAGGCGAAATCCCTTTTGTCGTGGGCGGGCACGCACATTATCGCGCCTGTCCCGTATTCCATAAGAACGAAATTGGCGGCGAATATCGGTATTTTTTCTCCGTTTACGGGATTGATCGCTCTCGTCGTGAGACGAACGCCGAACTTTTCCTTTTCTTCTTCGCTTTGAACTGCGGCGGACGCTTTTAATTTGCCGATTTCATCTTTTTTATCGCGCGCAATTTTTTCAAGGATTGTATGTTCCGCCGATATTGCCATAAACGTGGCGCCCCAGAGCGTGTCCGGTCTTGTGGTGAAGACCTTGAGCGCCCCGCCTTCCTCAAGAGGGAAATCTATTTCAACGCCTTCGCTTTTGCCAATCCAATGTTCCTGCTGACTTTTTACTTTGGCAGGCCAGTCAAGTTCATTGAGAGCGCTTAAAAGCTCTTCGGCGTAATTCGTTATTTTGAAAAACCATTGTTCAAGTTTCCTGCTTTCAACAACCGACTCGCACCTCCAGCATTTGCCGGAATGAACCTGTTCGTTTGCGAGAACCGTCCGGCATCCGGGGCACCAGTTAATTGAGGATTCCTTTCTGTAAGCGAGCCCTTTCTCAAGGAATTTGAGAAAAAACCACTGATTCCATTTGACGTAATCCGCGCCGCAGGTTATTACCATTCTTTCCCAATCGTATGAAAGGCCCATTCTTTTCTGCTGAAGGATCATATTTTCAATGTTTTTCATCGTCCATTCCCGCGGGTGTATGCCGCTTTTGATGGCGGCGTTTTCGGCGGGAAGGCCGAAAGCGTCATAACCCATAGGATAGAAGACGTTCATACCTTTCATTTCAAGAAAACGCTTGTAAGTGTCGCCGATGGTATAGTTTCTCATATGACCCATATGAAGAGCGCCGGAAGGGTATGGAAACATTTCAAGCAAATAAAATTTTTTCCCTCCGGCTTTTGAGGCGGGCTTTCTCTCGGCGAATATTTTAGACCATTTTTCTTCTATTTTCTTAAAATCATATTCCGGTATACCAGCCATTCTTTAACCTCCTGCGGCAACTTCAAATTCAACGGATGTTATCTTTTTTATATCAAATTTATGAGTGATTTTGTATAATCAAAAATTGTAATGCGAAAAATAAATATTTTATTGTATCGAAATTTCAATAATGTAGTGCGACCTTTTAAGGTCGCTATTTTGCTTTCGGCGCTGCTCCCCTTTTTTTTGGAGGCGCCGTTAATCGGCTCTTCCGTTAAAGTTGAGAGCGCATCCGACGGCGTTGTCTGTAATGTGGAGAATCCTCCGCTTGATATAGAAAAGAAATACGGCTTTGATTTCATAAAAGCGGCCGGATGCCGGACGGAGCACAAACAGGGTTTTCCGCGGCTTCCCGTTAAAAATATTCTTGTGGCGCTTCCCTGCGGCGCCGGCGTAAAGGAAATAAAAATACTTGAACTTGAAAAAGAACTTCTTGAAGGAAGTTTTAAAATCCC
>PEXM01000077.1 GCA_002779055.1 Elusimicrobia bacterium CG08_land_8_20_14_0_20_44_26 | reverse complement strand
AATGCCGAAAATAAAACGGACACTTCGCCGACAAGAGCGAGACGATTGTCTCTGATGTTTTCGTCTTTCGCCATTATCATTACCTTCTCAAAAAAAGCGTCAAGGGGCTTCTTCAACCCGCCGAGATCTTTTAAGGCGCCGGAATAATCGTTTTTTGAAAGTTTTTCATAGACGGCGTCTTTTGTCCCGCAAAGTTCTTTGAACAGATTTTTTTCTTCATTTTCATAAAATAATTCTTCCTTAACTGCTGCTTTTTTTATTCCTTTAGAGCGCGCCTGTTTCAAAATATTGTCCGCGCGTTTGGCTGTCTGAACGATTCTGCCGAAGGACTCGGGGTCTTCCCCGCGGTATTCATGGAGAGCATCGGCTATGGCTAAGCATTTCTTCGGAACTTCATATTTATCTATCGCCATCGCCGCAACGTCTTTCCCGATGTGCGCCTTTTCAAGATACACTGAAAATCTGTCTTTCAGGAAAATCAGTATATTTTGGGACACCTCCGCAGACACATCGTCAAAGACAAGCAGAAACAATTTTCTCAAATCAAAATAAATATCGGAAGAAACCGCGATTTTCAGCACTTCATCCGCGGTTTTTTTAAGCCCGTATGGGTCTTTTGACGTGGTCGGGGAAATACCCGACGAGAAAAACGATTTCAGGGTATTCAACCTATCCGAAAGGCCGCAGACGGAGGAAGTGCGCGCGAGATTAAAAAGCGTAACCGCCTCTCGCAGGGTCTTATCTCCTTTATCAAGAAGAGTTCCTTCTGCGAGATACTGGCCGGCGATGCCGTGCATATCCGGAAATTCAGCAACCATTTTTGTCGGAATATCGCAGTAAAGAAGTTTCGCAATAAGCGAAATTTTTTTCTCCTCATCCGGAGCGTATTCACGCGCAATTTTTACCGCATCTTTCCCGACCCTCTCCGCTTTTTCGTAAAGATTCTTAAATTTACCTTGGCAGTTTATCAATTTTAAATCGTCATAATAATCGGGGAGCGCTTTTTTTCTGTCGCTTGCCCAGAAAAATGCGGTGTCCTCAAATCTCGCTTCCACACAGCGCCTGTAATTGGCTTTTACGCTTTTGGCGTTTGAAGAATCGCCGTCTATTACGAGAACAAACTTGTCCGCAAGATTTCCCTGAGCATCGACGACAGGAAAACATTTTTGATTGGACACGAGCGTTGATTCAAGAAACTCCGCGGGTATATCAAGATATTTCTCGTTAAAATCGCAGGCGAGAGCTCTCGGATGTTCGCACGTCCCGACGGTTTCATCCACCAGATTCTCCATTTTCTCAATTTCTATCTTGTAAGGTTTCCTCACGGCTCCCTGAAGCTCTTTCAAAAGAGTATCTTTTCGGTTGAGTTTATCAGCAAGTATTCTTTTTCTTTTGAGGTTTGTTTCATATTCTGCGGGAGAAGTTATCTTTATGTTTTCGGCTATGAAACCGCGGCTCATCCTTGAGGAATTTATTCCGAAGCAGGAAATCCGCAAACTTTTTCTCCCGAACATTACGACAAGATTTCTTACTGGACGCGGAAAAGAATATTTTGCCCATCGCATGGTCTTTTCAAACTTCACCGAATAAAGCACCTCCGCAATATTGCTCCTTATTATGTCTTCCGTATCTCTCCGGGGTTTCCTCATTTCAAGAAAAACGTATTCACCTTTATCCGTGGATCTCACTCTGACATCGGCGAGGTCGCCTGCGTATTTTTTCACAAAGCCCTTCAATGCGGCGGAGGGCTGGCCGTTTTCAACGAATGAAAGAGATGCCGGAGGACCTTTTACAACCGTTTCCTCGGGCTTGGAGAACTTATCTACATTGAAAACCACGACGGCAAGCCGCCGGGGCGACGAGAAATGTTTTGACTCTGAAAAAGAAATTTTCTGCCTTTTGAAAAAGTCGGTCAAAGCCGACTCAATTTTAAGAGCGCCCTCTTCCTGAACCGGCACGGGCAAATCTTCCGTCCACAGTTCAACGAGAAAATCGCATTTATTCATTGTGTTTCATTTCCCGCTTGTGTCTGTTCTATGTAGAGTTTCGCTATGGAGTTTGCATAATTCTTCATTCTCTTTATCATTGCCGTGCGTGAAGTGTGGTCTAACCCCCCGCGCGCGTCAACGACATTAAACAGATGCGAAAAATTCAAGAGGCAATCGTAAGCCGGCAGAGGAAGCTTGGCGTTAATGAGTTTGTCAATTTCCCTGCCGTAAAATTCGCAGATTTCAAGCAGTTCATCTTTTGGAACTAACTCAAAATAATATCTGCTGAACTGCCGTTCCTCTTCGCGCCTGACGGCGCCGTATTTTACATTATCCGACCAGTCAACGTCATAGACGCTTTTTTTCCCGGCGAAAAACATTGCTATTCTTTCAAGCCCGTAGGTGAGTTCCACAGGAACGTCCGGCAGGTCTAACCCTCCCGCCTGCTGGAAATAAGTGAACTGCGTTATTTCAAGACCGTCACAGCGGACTTCCCAGCCACGACCCCATGCGCCGAGCGACGGGGATTCCCAGTTGTCTTCAAGGAAACGTATATCGTGTTTTTTCAAATCAATTCCTAACGTCGAGAGACTTTTTAGATAGAGCAAACGACTATCTTCGGGCGCCGGCTTCATAATCACCTGAAACTGAAGATGCTTATAAAGACGGAAAGGATTTTCTCCATATCTCCCGTCCTGAGGTCGGCGCGAAGGTTCAACGTAAGCCGCGCGCCAGACGCCCTTTGTGAAAATCTTTAAAAATGTCATAGGGTTGAAAGTCCCCGCACCTTTCTCCACATCATAGGGCTGCGCAACAAGACAGCCGGCATCCGCCCAGTAAGAGGAGAGCTTCAGAATAATTTCCTGCAGGTTTTTCATTAGTTTAAAATCTGTTTCACAAATTCCGCGCGCAAAACATCCCTTTCATCCGGCGTTAAATTTTTTTCGGCTCTCTCTTCAATGTGCGCCGGCTGAGCAAGCATAATCAGGTCGTTAATTTTGTCGCCGCCGACGGGGATTGCCATACCTTCGCGAAGACCCCACCTGATATCCGAAACACAGCTCATAAGTTCTTCATAAGACAGTTTCCGGGCAAACTGCAGGATACCGTAACTCCTGTATATGCGGTCGAGTATTTCCATTTTATTTTTTTTGAAAAGTTTATCAGAAGAGCGTCGTTCGGTTTTTTCAAGCTGATTGGAAATAGCCGTCAGTTTCTCTGTGATTTCATCCTCCGTAACGCCCATCGTCACCTGATTAGACACCTGGAAAAAATTGCCCAGCGGTTTTGTCGCCTCACCGTAAAAACCTCTCATAACGACGCCTATCCTGCCGAGCGAATCCATAAGCTCTCCGATTAAGCCCTCGCGTGAAAGAGCCGGCAGGTGCGCAAGAAACGAAATTCTCAAACCCGTTCCCGCATTTGTGGGGCACGCTGTAAGATAACCAAATTCCGGATGGAACGCAAACTTCAACACCGAACTTATTTCCTTTGAAACGCCTGCGCCGAGTGCGGATGAGCCGCCGAAATCAAGACCCCGAGCGAAAACCTGAATTCTCAAATGGTCTTCCTCATTAAGCATTATGCACATCAGCCCGCTTTTATCTATAACCAGACCCGATACTCTCTCCGTAAAGACGAGATCATAACTTGCCATATGCCTTTCCATAAGAAGCCTGCGGTCGGTAATATCAAGTTCCTCCATTTCTATTTTTTCGTATCTCTCCCATTCCGGAAGTTTAACGAGGGCGCGGAAAACCGCGTTTCTCGCCTTTAACTGCTCCGAGGGATTTGCGCGGGAGGGAAACACAAAACCCGCAAGATTGCGGGCATAGCGAATTCTCGTTGAAATAAAAGGCGTGGCCGTGTCCGAATTAAGCCACTCGCAGCTTTTTTCCGAAAGATTTTTTAAAATCATTTTTTCACGTCGCTACTCTTCAAATCCCTGAGTCGGTCTCTTAATTCCGCCGCTTTCTCGTAATTTTCTTCATCCACAGCGCGGCGCAATTCATCCTGTATCTTTTCCGCTTCTGAGATTTTGTTTTCTTTCCTGAGAGGTGATTTTTTCCTGTTATGAAAACTCACGCCGTGCAGTTTTTTTAACAGAGGTATAATATCCTCTCTGAAAACATCCCAGCAGCGGGGACAGCCGAGTTTCCCGTCATCCTTAAACTCCGATAATTTTTTTCCGCAAGTCGGACATTCCTTATCTTCGGCTGTTTCAGCCATCGCCAGCGAGGAGAGAAATTTATTCAGAAGGTTAAACGATTTTTCGGGACTCGCTAAAATTTCCATTCCGCCGCCTGCGGCGCAGGACTCGCAGATATTTATTTTCGTGACTTTGCCGTTCACATTCATCACAAAATGTATCGTCGCCTGATTTTTCTTACAGATTTCGCAAATCATACCTGCTTAACTCAAACCTCCTTGATATCCCCTTGAAAAAGGGGGAAAGAGGGAGATTCGTTTCATTAAATACTCTTCCCATTTTTAAAACTTCTCCGCAATCTGCATAGAAACTGCAACGTAAAATTCTATATCAAAACGCCCGTCGTGCCGGCAAGGCGTCTGAATTTTGAAATAAGCATGCAGGTTATTTTCCCGGGCTTGCCGTCGCCGATAATACGGCCGTCCACATTCACGACGGGAATAACCTCGGCGGCGGTTCCCGTAAGAAAACACTCGTCTGCGGTAAAAATACAATACCTCGTGAAAAGCTCCTCTTTCACTCTGAGACCGCTTTTTTCCGCAAGCGCTATAACAGTTTCCTGCGTTATTCCCATAAGGGCCCCTGCCGACGAAGGCGGAGTTATCAAAACACCGTCTTTCACGATGAAAATGTTGTCTCCCGTGCATTCCGCCACGAAACCCTGCGCATTCAGCATCAGAGCTTCGGGCACCCCGCGCTGAGTGCCCTCGATCTTTGCCAAAATATTGTTCAGGTAGTTAAGCGACTTTACTCTCGGGTTCAGCGCCTCGGGAATGTTGCGCCGCACGCTCACGCTCGCTATTGACAAACCCTTATCGTATAATTCTTTCGGATAGAGAACGATTTTGTCGGCAATTATAAAATACGACGCCGAAGGGCATTTGTTGGGATCGAGTCCGAGGTCGCCGGCGCCGCGCGTTACGACAACTCTGATATAAGCGTCGCGCAGGGAATTTTTTCTCAGGGTTTTTCTTATGTCCTGAATCATTTTCTTTTTTGCCACCGGCGGTTTAAGCATTATGGCTTTCGCCGAATCGTAGAGACGGTCAATGTGCTCTTTGAGTTTGAAGATTCTGCCTGAATAAGCCCTTATTCCCTCAAAGACGCCGTCGCCGTAAAGAAGACCGTGGTCAAAGACGGATATCTTCGCGTCGTTTTTATCAAAAAATCTGCCGTCTATCAAAATTTGTAAAGACATCTCAACTACCTCCTATGTTTTATTCATATTTGGGGCAATTTCATATAACGTCTTGCGAATA
>PEXM01000064.1 GCA_002779055.1 Elusimicrobia bacterium CG08_land_8_20_14_0_20_44_26 | reverse complement strand
TTCACTCTTCACTGTCTTCTCCCCCTTTCCAAGGGGGAGATTGAGAGGGGGTTTTCTCTTCACTCTTCACTAATTCTACTATCCCGTTTATATAAAGTACTCTTCTGCATGAATTTCTCAGTTTTCCCGTATCGCCCGTCCTTCGCGATGCAAGGTAATCGCTGAAAGCGGGACTATCCGCCCTTTTTACAATAATGGCTTCATTCTGCAGGGCGAAACTTTTTTCCAAAATTTCGCTCTTGCGGTTTTTATCATAGATAAAACTCAAAGCCGCAGCACGGGCGGAGGAAAGAGCGGGCTCTTTCGGAAATCGGAATGTTTTATCATAACTTTGTAAAGCTTTCTCAGGATTTCCCCTGAAAAGAAAATAATTTCCGACGGCGAAATTTCTTGAATTGTAAAACATTACCAATGAAAGAATGAGGCAGCATGCAAAAAGCAAACGCCACAATTTAAGTTTTATCCCCGTCATCACACGCTTGCCGTCAACGCTCGCGCCGGCGGAGATGCCGAGAATGAGAGAGGCAGTCATCCCCTGCGCCGGGTAGTAATAAGACAAATCAAGCGCGCCCAGAACCAGCACCGACAAAGCGGCGTAAGCATAAGGACCCCGTCGGATGCGTTCCCAAAAGTGCGCTAAAAAAATTACGGCGGCGATAATACAAAGCAAACCGCCCTCAGCGACATACTGCGCAAAAAAACTGTGGAGGAAAAGCGTCGCCGGAAAACTTTTCCCGGCAAGATAATACTTTGCGGAAAAAAAACCGGCGCCGAAGGGCTTAAAAAATAATATTTTAGCGGCCTCATAGAACCACAAAATTCTTTCAGATGCGGAATGCAGGTTGAATATTACGGCTGCGGCTGAAAACAAAATGAGAAACGGCAAAAATTTTTTCTTTTCCGTAAAAATCCAGCCGCTAAAAACGGAAAAAAGCGCTATATAAGAACCGTTCACGACAATAAAATATAACCCAAGAAACGATAAAGCATATTTAAAACTCTTTTGAACGCCGCTCATCCACAAAAGAAGTATTAAAAGAGCGATATACGACGAGACAATGTTCGGATTGTAGTTAAAAAAACTGCAGGATAAAAAAGGCAAAAACAGAAAACCAGACAGAGGAACAAGCAGCATTGATTTATTTTTTGAAAAGGATATTTTGAGACCTATAATAAAAAAAACAGCATATAGCATCATCTGCAGGATGAAAGTGAAACTGTCAAACTGCGCTTTTGAAAGAACCGAAACGAATATTCCGGCGAAAATTACGGGAATGAAGTAGAACGCCTCGTCGGGTATATTTTTTTCGCGCAGCGCAAAATAAGAACACACCACAAGTGAAACAACAATCGCCCAGAGATTGTAAAAAAAAGTAAAAAATACCGCCGCCGGTATGAGGAAAAGCGGTATTACCACTGAGTTTTTTTTGAACCTTTCAAATACTCGTAGAAACCTTTGCCTATAAAAACGACTATAAAAATAACGGATGGCATAAGGAGTTTCCTTAATTTAGGCGCTGATAGACTGAGAACAAGACCCACGCACGCCAGCATAACATACAAATACCCGATAATACCGACTATAAATGATTTTTTTTTCTTTGCTCCTAACCCTGTTTTCGGGATTGTAAGCATAGCCGTAGCCGATACTTTTTTAAGGCACTCCTGATATATTTCCCTATCAGGATATTGCATTATTTTTTCGTGGTAGTATTTCGAGATGCTCCCCATATGATTCAGATAATGGCTTAAAAATATAAGTTCGTCATGAGCCTGGCCAAAACTAAAGTCATCTTTTATCAAGTCAAAAAGAACTTTCTCCGCTCTCATAAGCAGTGATATAAGATTTTCTTTAAGGCCTTCTTTCACAAGAGCCTGCGCATATCCGAGTTTGGCAAGTTTATCCGAGGGATTTTGCTTCAGTATTTTAAGCAAGAATTGCGCCGCCTCATTGTATAACCCCGACTCTCTTAAAAATTTTGTGTGCTGAATCTCGCCGGCATTCATCTTTACTCCTTATCAGGGTGGTGGGAGGGTGGCGTCAATCTTAATTCCTTATCAGGGTGGTGGGAGGGTGGCGTCAATCTTTACTCCTTATCAGGGTGGCGGGAGGGTGGCGTCCATTTTTACATTAACGGTTTAGAATTGCTTCAGTCAAGAATAACGGGCCTTATAAAGACAAGAAGCTCAACTCTGTCTTTTGTCTGCTGTTGTCTTTTGAAAAGATAACCTATAATCGGCAGGTCGCCGAGAATCGGCATCTGATCAATCGCACTCAAGTCGCTTTCTTTTATGAGACCGCCTATAACAACGGTGTCGTTGCTTTTAACCATAATCTTTGTCTGGGCTTCGCGCGTCGTTATTATGGGCCCGGCGGTGGACATCTGGTATGAACTCACCTTTGGCGTAACTTCAAGTGTTACGTATTCATCCGAGTGTATGGTCGGCGTCACGTCAAGTTGAATACCGACATTTGTGAACTCCGTTGACTGTGTAGAACCCGAAGTTGTTACGGTTGTATTCGTATATGGCACCTGGTCGCCGGACATAATGTGCGCTTTTTCGTTATTCATCGCGACAATTTTCGGCTTTGAGAGTGTTTTCGCTTTGTTTTTTTTCTGCAGAGCGTCAATAAGAACACTGAACTGATTTGAGTTTATAAGACCTCCGATTGCGAATGAAAGACCGACTGAGGCGGTGTTCAAGGCCGGCAGTTGACTGCCCGAGACGGGCGTTGCAGCAGGATTATTCTGTATGCTTCCCTGTAAAAGATTATTCGCGTTTTTATTTAAAACATTAAAATCCCGCAACTGCCAGGCGATACCGAGATCTAAACTGTCCGAATAGTCAACCTCCATCATCGTCGCTTCAATCAGAACCTGTCTGGGCCTGACATCAAAAATATTTATCAGTTCCTGATACTTGGCTATGCCATCGGGCGAGGTGGTGAGCACAATGCTGTTTGTCAGGGTATCTTCGCCGATTGTAGCCGAAACTCCCTCTACCTTAATCGCCGTCAACTGTTTCTGTATATCCGAGGCGCGGGTGTATTTCAAAGGCAAAACCCTTGTGAACTGGACGGATTTGGAACGTTCCGTCTTCAGAGCTTCCGGAGTTATCACTCTTATAATATTATCGGCTTCCCTCTCCACAATAAGGCCGGACATTTTCAGTATTATTTTTAAAGCGTCGTCAAATGTCACATTGTGCAATTTGAGCGTAATGTTGCCCTGAACATCAGGACCATAAATTATATTAAGACCCGTCTGCTCCGCTATTGCTCTTAAAATAGTTCTTATGTCCGACTGGTAGAAATTGATTGAAATAATTTTCCTGCTGATCTGGAGAGCCCCTCCGACTGTGGAGATCTCCGACACATCACTCGGTTCTTCCGCCGCCGCTTCACTCTTAACATCCTCACCCGACGCTGTAATGGCCTCAACTTTTTTCGCGTGATCCTCGTCAGGAACATTTCTTTCTATGGTCTCTTTTTTCTTAACGGTTTTCTTTTTAAGTTCTTCTTTTCTATATGTCGGCTCCGGAGGCATCGCTTTAGCAAGTTCCGACTTTGACGATACGGCAATAATTATTCTGTTGCCCGCTGCGAGAGCATCGTAAAACACATCCTCCGAACTCAGGTCAAAAACAAGACGGGCTATCTTTATCGGTTCGTCTTTATACTGTCCCACCCTTAATTTGTTTATAAAAGAGCCCTTCAAATCTATTTCTTTATTTTTTGCTTCAACCATTGCGCTCGTGAATTCAACCACCAGCCGCGGGGGATTTGATATTTTAAAAAGATAATAATTAGTCGGCCCCGTCAAATCAACAGTCACCGTAATTTTGTCTTTTGAATCCACTGTCGCATTTACATCCGTGATTTTCTCAAATTCCTGAGCATACAAGAGACCGCATAAAATTAAGCCCGTCAGTATTTTTATAAAATTTTTCATTATTAGGACCTCCCCATTATTTTTTTCAGTTTTACCAAATCTTCTTCACTATATTCTCTCCAACTATTCAAATTATTTCTTTTAGATTTTGGAAATATTCCCTTTTGCTCATATTTAACCAATGTTTGTTTTGATATACCAAGATAATTGGCCACTTCTCCCGCACTCAAATATTTTTTTGTTTTCATTAACTAAACCCTCCTTCACATTTCCTTTATGTATGCGTAAAAGAACATTCAATATATTTTAATACTATTTTATACTTTTGTCAAGGGTTTCGCATAAAACCAATTATTCAAGTTTTGTAGCGGGTTCTTCTTCTGGCAGTTTTAGTTCTTTAATATTTTTCCCGGAAATTATAATTATTCTATTTTCAAAAACGGTTCCCGTCACCGAAGGCACTCTTTTCCCTTCCGCATCGTAAAGCCAGCCCTTCTTCAAAATATAGCTGCCGCCGGATGAATCCGCAAGAAGCGCATATCTTGTTCCGGCAAAATCAGTCATTATTCCTGTTAATTGAAAACCCGAGGACTGCTGGTCGGCATTATAGACCTCTTTAAATGAAACGCTCTGAGAAACAGCCCCCAACATAAAAAAAGGATTCCTATTTTTATAGCCGCCATATACGTATT
>PEXM01000073.1 GCA_002779055.1 Elusimicrobia bacterium CG08_land_8_20_14_0_20_44_26 | reverse complement strand
GAGGCGGGGAAAACCCCCCGGCGGCAGTAAATAACTGCTTATGGATTCCATAACGCACATTCTTTCGGGAGCCGTCGTTTCTTCATTAGGTATAAGGCAGAAATTAGGGAAAGAAGGAGTCGTTCTTTTTATTATCGCCACATCTTTCGCCGATTTGGATTTTGTTCTCAACATAATAGGAAAAACGGTTTATGTCAGATTCCACAGGGGTTTTACTCACTCCCTTTTTTGGCTTCCCTTTCTGGCTTTGCTTCTCGCATTTATTTTTCATTTCTTTTCCCGCGCGGATTTCAAACTGCTTTATCTCATAAGTTTTTCCGGTATGCTCATGCATATCGCTTTTGATGTTCTTAATTCCTACGGAACGCCCATACTCAGTCCTTTCACAGCGAAGAATTTCGCTCTGGACATTGATATAATCCTTGACCTGTATTTTATACTGCCGTTTCTTCTCGGCTGGATGGGTGCGGCAATATGCCCTTGCTGGCAGAAAAAAATTGCCGCAATTGTAATTATTTTTATTGCTGCGGGGGTTTTAGGGAGATACATACAGAAAGAGCGGGCAATGCTGCTGCTGAAAGAAAGAGCACCCGCCGCAAAGCTCAATGTTCTGCCGCAAAGCCCTGACACAATTTATAATCCGTTTATGTGGCAGGGGGTTGAGAGAAAGGAGGAAGGTTATTCCGTTTACCTTATAAATACGCTTGGAAACAAGATAAAATCCGCCAGTGATTTCGCCTACCGTTACGAAGTCCTTAAAAAATACATTCCCGAATCGGAATATTTGAGAGATTTTATCCGCTGGTCGAGATTCCCTTACGCCGACATTGAATATACGGGGGATAAAATACTCATAAACGCCGGTGATTTAAGATTCAATACAGGAGGCGGGAGGAATTACATTTTAAAGGTTGTAATAACAAACGGAAAACTTTTAAGCGAAAATTTTTCCTTCCGCGACAAACATTAAACGGCGGCAGAGTCCGACTGTTTTTAATCTTGTATTTGAATCCCGCTTATAGTAAAATTTAGTTATGATTTTTCAGTTTTCAAAAAATCCCGCGATGACGCTGGCGTTCTCGTTTGCGCTGGTTATAGCGGCAGGGACGCTTCTTCTCACGCTCCCCGCCTCAACGCCCGATGGAATGAGAATTTCTTTTACGGACGCCCTTTTCACCGCCACATCCGCTACATGTGTCACAGGGCTCATTGTTCGGAGCACCCCCGCGGGGTTTACACTGTTCGGTAAAACCGTAATCCTCGTTCTGATACAGTTGGGAGCTCTCGGCATAATGACATTTTCAATAGCCCTGATTCTTACGCTCGGGAGAAAAATATCAAAAGCTCAGGAAATGCTCCTGAAAGACGCTCTCAACGAGGAGAACATCCGCAGCACCCGAGACATATTGAAATTCCTGCTTATATTCACATTCGGTGCAGAAGCCGTGGGAACGGGTTTCTTGTTTTTTTGTTTCAAAAAATTCTTCCCGGCGGCTGAATCCTTCAAAATGGCTTTATTCCATTCCGTATCGGCGTTCTGCAATGCCGGTTTTTCTCTTTTAGATGCAAATATTATGTGTTTTGCACAAAGACCGTCTGTTCTTTTTGTTTTTTCGGCTCTGATAATTCTGGGTGGAATTGGTTTCGTCGTTTTGCTTGATATCATAAATTTCAGGAAAGTTAACTCCCACCGTTTCAAAGTCCACACGAAAATTGTCATAACTTCAACAATTTTTCTTCTCGTGGCGGGCACTCTTCTCTTTTACGCGGGCGAAAAAAATAACACGCTATCCGGTATGAGATGCGGAGACAAATGGATGAACGCTTTTTTTCAATCGGTCACGGCGCGCACGGCGGGATTTAATACGGTTGATATTTCCAAAATAACTCCTTTCAGCAAGTTCGCATTATTACCGCTTATGTTTATCGGCGCATCGCCCGGCGGCACCGGCGGCGGAATAAAGACAATAACCTTTGTCCTGATGCTCCTCGTGGCCGCAAGTCACTTAAAACACAGGGAAGATTTGGTTGTCTTCGGGCGCAATATTCCCGCATTTTTTGCGAGAAGAGCTTTCGCAATTACCGTTTACGCGGCGCTTATAATATTCGCCGCATCGGGTATACTTCTTTATACCGAGCATTTCCCTTTTGAAAACATTATTTTTGAGGTCGTATCCGCTTTCGGCACCGTCGGGCTTTCAACGGGGATAACGTGCGGTCTGAACGATATTTCAAAATATGTAATCACCTTTGTGATGTTCATGGGACGCCTCGGTCCCCTGACAATCGCTCTGGCGGCAATAGGCGCCTCTGGCGACGAGCGGGTTTCCGTATCTTACGCGGACGAACGGATTATGCTCGGATAACTTTCGAGAGGCTGTCCGACAACCCCAATTTCTACTGCAAAAGCGAGTTATTGGATAGCCGCCTCTTGATTTTATTACTTTTAATTTCTATCCTATGTATACCTGCGGACAGGAGGTTTTTAGATGAGACAGATAGCTATTTTCGGTATGGGGAGTTTCGGCAGAGCTCTGGCAAAGGCTCTGGCCGCAAGCGGAGTTGAGGTAATCGCGGTTGACAAGGACAAAGAACGCATTGAAGAAGTGAAGGACTATGTCACCGTCCCGATAGCATGCGACACAACCGATGAGAAAAATCTTAAAAATATAGGCATTGAAAACGTGGACATGGCATGCGTCGCCATCGGCGAAGATGTTGAAGCGAATCTTCTGACGACGATTCTTCTTAAAAAACTCGCAGTGCCGTTCATTTTCAGCCGCGCCGTTTCCCCAATGCAGAAGGAAATACTTAAAGCCATCGGCGTAAACCGCATAATAGAAATAGAGGAGGAAATGGGAAAGGAAATAGCGAACACAATAATCGCTCCTAAAATTCTTAAAAGAGTCACTCTCGGCGAAGAACACTCTATGGTTGAGATAAAAGTGCCGTCGAAATTTGTCGGCAAACGAATTTCGGAACTTGATATCAGAAAGAAAAACAGAATAAACATCGTCGCTATAAGAAGGAACGTGCCTGAAATCGGTAAAACAAACGGAAGCATGACATTCAAAGAGGAAATAGACACAGTGCCCGACCCCGACACTTTTTTTGATGAAAACGACATAATAATTGTCGCAGGGGCGAACAAAGACATTAAAGGGCTGTGAATTTTTACGAATCCGAATGTAAAATCCTGTGAAATTGCTTTACAAAAAAATACTGCTTCTTTTGATTTTCTTCGGCTTTATTTCGCTGTTTGCGGCAATTTTCGCCGGCGAGGTAATTTTAAGAATAATTGCGTGCGTCTCTGATTTTTTTATTCTTGCGGGCCTCATTTTCCTCTTGATTTCATTCACCCGGAAATTGCTGAAAATCACCAGTCAACTACAAATCGCATCCTCCGGAACTTTTACAACCGACTTCCCCGAGAAAATAAACGACGAACTTGATTTCCTCTCAATGAAGTTGAGCAGCCTTTTCCGCAATATGATGAAATACGATAACCTCCGCGCGAAAGATGTTTCCCAATCACTCAAAGCATATTCATTGCTTAGTTATAATATTTCCGAGGCTGTTATTTTACTGGATTTGGAAGAAAATACCGCTATACTTAACCCTGCCGCGCAAAAAATATGGAAAGTTGAAAGCAGAGAATTTCCTCTGGATGTCGTCACCAAACACGCCCAAAATATCGCTTTTGCAAAATTTATCAAAGGCGTTGTTGATGAAAAAGCCGAAAACGAAACAGTCGGGGTATATTTCCCGTCCTCATCTAAAATAGAAGTTTCCCTGAAAGCCGTTCCCGTAAAGACCATAGAAGGCAAAATTCCTCTTGTAATTCTCTTTGCAAAAAATACCTCTGAACAAAACGACGTAAACAGCATACCTTAAATTAAATCAAAAATTCCGGGACGGTTCTGGTTTTGGCAATCAACAATCCGAAATAAATAAATCGCAAATTCAATTTAAACGTATTAGTTCAGCTATTAGAAGATACTTTCAGGCGCTATCGTCGGCAGTCGCAGGCTTTAGCCTGCGTACCATTTTTGTCTTATTGTAAAGCACCGTCCCCGTTTTCTTTGTGGCGACGTCCTACTCTCCCTTTAATAAAGTACCATCGGCGCTGAAGGTCTTAACTGCCGTGTTCGGAATGGGAACGGGTGTTGCCCCTTCGCTATGGTCGCCACAAAAATTAAAAAGCAAGATTGAATAATACGGTCAAGCCATTCGGTCTATTAGTACGGATCAGCTCATCACTTCTTTTTCTCGGCCGAAACCGAAAATCAGTTGTGAAGGTCTCTGCGCCCGAGAGCGCATCAACCAACGATTACTCGCCTTACACTCTCCGCCTATCTTTTGCCCACCTTTCGGCGGACAAAATCCGCTTACGCGGAACCTGGTAGTCTGCCAGGGACCTTATTGTCCTACTCCGCCAGAGGCGGATTCAGACAGGGAAATCTTATCTTGAGGTTGGCTTCCCACTTAGATGCTTTCAGTGGTTATCCTTTCCAAACGTGGCTACCCAACGCTGCTCCTGGCGGAACAATTGGTACACCAGAGATTTGTCCATCCCGGTCCTCTCGTACTAGGGACAGCTCCTCTCAAATTTCCTACGCCCGTACCAGATAGGGACCGTACTGTCTCACGACGTACTGAACCCAGCTCGCGTGCCGTTTT
>PEXM01000053.1 GCA_002779055.1 Elusimicrobia bacterium CG08_land_8_20_14_0_20_44_26 | reverse complement strand
GCAATGGGGACGGTTCCTATTGAAAAAATAGAGGAGATTATTTAATGCCGCGTACAGCGAGATTTACAATTGATGACGGAATCTATCATGTTATGACACGGGGAAATAATAAGCAGAGAATTTTTTCCTGTGAGCGGGATTGTAGTTTTTATTTGGCGTTATTGAAAGATTGCAAAATCAAATACGAGTTGAAACTTTATCACTATTCTTTAATGGTAAACCATGTTCACTTAATGGTGCAAGCTCATACAGGCAGAGAATTGAGCTTATTCATGAAACGGCTGAATGTTCTTTATACAAATTACTATAGAAAAAATTATGGGGGTATTGGTCATTTTTTTCAAGATAGATTTAAAAGTTTTATTATCCAGAAAGGCCGATATTTGCTTGAGTGCGGAATATATATTGAATTAAATTCGGTAAATGCGGGTATTGTAAAATTTCCGGAAGAATATAAATGGAGCAGTTATATGGCGTATGCTAATGGGGAAGGAAATGATTTAGTTGATTTAAGTCCGGCATATCTGGATTTAAGCGACAGCTCCGAAGAGAGGCAGAAAATTTACAAGGAATTTATAGAACAGAGAGGAATTGAAAAAAGGGAAGAAAATAGATTTTTTAGAGTAGGAGCCTATGGTTCAAAAAAATTTATAACCGATCTGCAAACAAAAGGCCTGAAACCAAGATGGTCGCACAGGGGAAATCCGAATAGGGGGAAAGCTGAGTAATTTCAATAGGAACCGTCCCCATTGGATTGCGGCAATAGGGCTGGAGGTGCATGTGCAGTTAAAGACAGCCACGAAAATGTTCTGCGCCTGCTCTACGGAATTTGCCTCGCCGCCCAATTCAAACATCTGTCCGGTGTGCACGGGACAGCCGGGTGTTCTCCCCGTTAAAAATAGATACGCGGTGGAGTTAGCGGTCAGGGCGGGTCTGGCTCTTAACTCAAAAATTGAAAAATTTTCGGTTTTCGCAAGGAAAAATTATTTTTATCCGGACCTTCCGAAAGCATATCAGATTTCGCAGTACGAATTGCCGATTGCCTCGGGAGGTTTTGTGGATGTCCAAGGCCGGAAAGTCCGTCTCGTGAGGGCTCATCTTGAAGAGGATGCGGGGAAACTGCTTCACTATATCGGAAGCGTCCCCGTGGACGGCTCTCTCGTCGACCTCAACAGGTGCGGTGTGCCTCTTCTTGAAATCGTGTCGGAGCCGGATATGGATTCTCCGCAGTTTGCTTTTGATTATCTCAAAACCCTGCGCAGGATTCTGCGTTATGCCGGCGTTTCCGACTGCGATATGGAAAAAGGAAGTTTGAGATGCGACTGCAATATTTCCGTAAGAATTTCCGAAGATGCCGAGCTCGGCGTTAAAACGGAGTTAAAAAATATGAATTCTTTTAAGGAAGTGAAGGACGCTGCAGATTATGAAATATCGCGTCAGAAACGCGCTCTTGAGGCGGGAGAAAAAATTTTTCAGGAAACGCGCCTGTGGAACGCGAAAGAGTCAAGGACGATTTCAATGCGGAGCAAAGAAGAGGCATCCGATTACAGATATTTTCCCGACCCCGATATAAAACCGCTGTTTGTGAGCGACCGTCTGATAGAAGAGATGAGAAAAAAACTTCCGCCTCTTCCGCAGGCCGTTAAAAAAAGATTTATGGACGGAGGTTTGACCGAATATCAGGCGGATATACTTACGGATGAAAAAGTTCTTTCGGATTATTTTGAGAAGATTTTGAAAGAGGTTTCGCCCGGTGATGTATCCGAGGCGGCCAATATAACGATAACTTATCTGATGGCTGAATTTAACCGGCAGACCCTCCCGCTTGAGGAATTTTTGAGCAGAATAAAACCTTCTTACATCTCTGAGCTCGTGAAACTCCGTTCGGCCGGCAAGATAAATAAGCAGGTCATAAAAACTCTGTTTCCGAAGATGATTGCCGGCGGGGCATCTCCAGGAGAACTCGTCAAGGACGTCAGCATCGTTAGCGACGAAAATGCGATTGTGAAACTTGCGGAGGAAGCCATAGCGGCCAACGCTTCTTCCTGGGCGGATTATGTATCAGGGAAAGAAAAGGCGCAGGGCAGAATAATCGGTTATGTGATGAAACAGAGCCGCGGTGCGGCCGACCCCGCTACTCTCAAAAAAATACTGGACAGGATAAAAGATGAAGAAAGTTCTGATAATTGAGGATAATTCCGATTCAAGGGAGATTCTGAGAACCGTTTTGGAGAAAAACGCTTTTGAAGTCGTTGAAGCGGTTGACGGCGAAGACGCTCTTTCAAAAATAGAGGGCATGGAATATTCGGTGATTCTTGTTGATTTGTCGCTGCCCAAAATATCCGGCTGGGAGCTGATAGAGAAAATAAAGGAAAAACATCCGACGACGCCTTTGATAGCGGTGACGGCTCACGCGATGTCGGGTGACAGAGAACGCTCTCTTAACGCGGGTTGCGACGATTATATTTCAAAACCGCTCAGGCCCTCGGCTCTTGTGGAAAAAGTGAATAAGCATTTAAGAGAATAATGGATTGGAGGAAAAATGGCTAAAATACTGATTGTGGACGACGACCCCGATGCGAGGGAAATACTTTCCTCAAGAATTAAATCATTCGGTTATGAGGTGAGGGAGGCGCAAAACGGCTGGGAGGCGGTGGAGTGCTTAAAAAAATACAAGCCGGACCTGATTTTAATGGACATAATGATGCCGAAGTTGGACGGTTATACCGCCTGCAAAATCATCAAAGAGGACGAAAGCACAAAAAAAATACCCATTATATTTCTTACGGCGAAAGAACTTCTCGGCGAGATTGAAAAGGCCTTCGCCTGCGGCGGCGACGACTACGTCATAAAGCCGGTTTCGTGGGAGCGCCTTGTGCCGAAGATTAAAAAATTCATACCCTGACCGACAAATGAAGATAAGATGGAAAATTCTGGTTTTTTTTATGGCGGTGGCGGCGGTGCCTCTTATTTTCGCGGTGTTTCTTTTTACGGGCCAGAAGAGAAATGCGACTGTCGTTGAAAATTCTCTTTTTGCTCTGACAAAAAGCGCCACAAAGCTTACCGAGCATTTTATTCTTAACGCGCAGAAATCCGTAATTGCGCTGTCAGATATTCCGAAAAGTATTAGTCCTCTCGGGAACACTTCCGCACACAGAAAGTATCTGAAGCGAATTTTTGTAAGATATAAAATATTTTTAACCGTTCTTTTTACGGACGGCGAAGGTAAAACAATATGCCGTTACGGCGCCCCGGCGGCCGACATCGGAAAAATATTCCATTCAGACGGGAGACGCATAAATTCAATGATTTCAAATATAATCGATTTGGACGGCTCCGCTGGCGCCGGTGAGCGGGAAACAATCGCAATTGTCTCGGAAGTTCAGGGCGGAGGCGGTTATCTCGTCGCTTTGATAAAATCGTCGGCGCTGGAAGAAATCCTCAAAAAAATCGTGCCGTATGAAGGGTCGTATTTTTATTTGATGGATTCAACGGGTAAAACAATTTTTCTGGATAAGAGCGCATCTGCGGAAAAAAATGCGGGTGAGTTTATATCGGTCAAGCGCCGAGATTCCGCAAGCGTTATGAAGAGGTCAGTGACTCGGGCGGGAATAAGATATTTTGAGGTTTTCGCCGAGGTTTCGGGATTTCCGGGATGGCGCCTTGCGTTAAGCGCCCCATATAAGAGAGCGTTCAAAAACATATCGGACGCTAAAACGCTGGGCGTCGTTTTTTCGCTGATTTCGCTAATTCTCGCAGGGACGCTTGCGGTTTATTTTTCAAGAAAAATATCGGAACCTCTTGAAGAACTCTCGCAGGCGGCGGACGAATTTGCCTCGGGAAATCTTTCGTATCGTCTCAAACTTAAAACGGGCGACGAGATTGAGACGCTCGCCTCGAGATTCAACGAAATGGCGCAGAAGATTTCCGAATACCAGATGGGACAGAAACAAAAAATAAAAATGTCGGCGAGGGATTTGTCAAATGCTTACAAAGAAATAGCCGAAAAAAACGAAAAATTAGCTTTAGCCGACAAATACAAATCGCGGTTTCTCGCCACGATGAGCCACGAGTTGAGAACGCCGATGAATGCCATAATCGGTTTCACCGACCTTCTTAAAGATGGCATATACGGAGATATTTCGGAAAAACAGAAAGAGATTCTTTCCAAAGTCCAGCGCAATTCCAATCATCTTCTGAATCTCATAAACGATATTTTAGACCTCTCCAAAATTGAAGCCGGCCGGATAGAACTTCTTCCGGAAAAGTTTTTTCTTGACGATGTGATTTTAGAAGTTTCAAGAGAACTTCCGCCTCCCGGCCCCGATGTTGAATTTGCAGCGAACTGCCAAAAGGGAATAGAGTTGTTTCACGATATAATGCGTCTGAAACAGGTTGTTTTTAATCTTCTTTCAAACGCTTTTAAATTCACGCAAAAGGGCAAGGTGTTTTTGGAATGTATAAAAAGGGAAAAAGTCGTTTCAATCAGGGTGACGGACACAGGCATCGGCATAAAAAAAGAGGACTTGGGAAAGATATTCGATTCGTTCCAGCAGGCGGACGCTTCAATTACGAGGCAGTTCCAGGGGACGGGGCTGGGGCTAAGTATCAGCAGGAAACTTGTAGAACTGATGGGCGGCTGGATAGAGGTTGAAAGCGAATTCGGGAAAGGTTCGGTTTTCACGGTAAATATTCCGTATGAATATCAACCCCCACTTAATCTCCCCCTTGAAAAGGGGGAGAAATAGAGGGGTTAATCTCCCCCTTGAAAAG
>PEXM01000044.1 GCA_002779055.1 Elusimicrobia bacterium CG08_land_8_20_14_0_20_44_26 | reverse complement strand
CAATCGCTTCCGGAGTGCAGATTCCCTGCGTGTTTATTCTGGATGAAGAAGAGGGTCTCAATGCCTTCGCTGCCGGTTTTTCGCCGAACGAGGCGGTCATCGGCGTCACGTCGGGCTGTGTTAAAACGTTGACGCGTGACGAACTTGCCGGCGTCATCGCGCACGAGTTCAGCCACATCCTCAACGGAGATATGCGTCTGAATATCCGTCTTACGGGGGTCCTGCACGGAATTTTAGTCATCGCTCTGCTCGGTTATACGCTCATCCGTTCCGGCATATATTCAAGAAGTTCGGGATCCCGCGACGGCGGTGGCAAAATTGCTATCATTTTTCTGGGATTGTTTTTAATGCTTATCGGATACATAGGAGTTTTCTTCGCAAAACTGATTAAGAGCGCGGTCTCGCGCCAGCGAGAGTATCTGGCGGACGCCGCTGCGGTGCAATTTACGAGAAATCCATTAGGCATTGCCAATGCGCTAAAAAAGATAGGCGGTTTTATCGGCGGTTCGAGAATTCAGAACGCCCGCGCCGAGGAGATGAGCCACTTTTTCTTTGCCAACGGTATGAGGAGTTCTTTTACTTACCTGATGTCAACGCATCCTCCTCTCGTCGAGCGGATTCAAAGAATTGACCCGTCCTTTGACGGCGATTTCACAAAAGCGCCCAAAAGCGGGAAACCCGATACCGGCGGACGGGCGGGCATTTCGGGTTTTGCCGGTGAGGCGTCCATCAGAGCGAACTCCGAAGACATCGTTTCACAGGTCGGCACACTCTCCACGGAAAATCTTGAATATGCCTCAAAACTGATGGACTCTCTTCCGCAGGAACTGAAGGACGCAACCCGCACAGGCGTCGGCTCCAGAGCCGCGATTTATGCGTTCCTTCTTAGCGAAGATGAGAAAATCAGAGAAATTCAAATTCAATACCTTGCTCATTACGGAGACCCTGAGGTCTACGGGAAGACAATACAAATTGAAAAAGCGGCTGAAAATTTATCCGTCGAGTTCCGGCTACCCCTGAGCGATGTGGCTATTTCGGCGCTTCGGCACATCTCCGAAAAACAATACCACGTTTTTATTAAAGATGTCCAATATCTTGTGAGAGCCGACGGGAAAATAGACCTCTTTGAATACGCTCTTCATAAAATGATTTTCCGGCATCTTAAACCGGTTTTTGAAAGGACGAAACCCGCCCCTGTAAAATACAACAACATTCATTCGGTTCTTTCGCACTGTGAGGTGCTTCTCTCCTGCCTCGCCCACCGCGGGACGGACAAGGAAGAAGAGAAAAACAGCGCTTTCCGTCTGGCAGCGGGAAAAATTGAAGGCGGAGACGCCCTGAAACTTCTTGAGACGAAAAATTGCGGTCTTTCCGCCCTTGACCGTTCTCTCGGCGAACTCGCCTCATCGGCGCCGAAGGTAAAAAAGAAAATTTTTGAATCCTGCGTAACCTGCGTCGTGGCGGACGGCTGGATTACCTTAAAAGAGTCGGAAGTCCTCAGAATCATCGCCGATTCACTGGATTGCCCTCTTCCCCCGGTTATGCCAGGAAAATTCGCTCCCGCAGCGACGGCCTGAAAAAAAAATAAGGGGTCAAAAATAAGGGGTCAGGTCTTGAAAGTTGAAAAGAATTAGAACCGTCCCCATTCTTTTAGAATGAGAAGAGCGGCGGAGGATGAAATAAGCCCCCATGCGAATGTTAAAACAGGATTAATGTTCCACAGCAAACCCTGAATTATTCCTCCTGCGAGAAGGCATAGTGTTTCAATCATATGGAAAAGACCCATGCTTTTTCCGAGGGTCTTTCCGTCGCTTAAAACGCTTACCCACGCCTTCTGGCTGACTTTTATAAACGACTGACTTCCTCCGAAAATAATCATCGCGCCCATAAGCGCTGCGGGAATTTTCGCAACAAGAAATACAAGGCACAGAAACATAAATAGCGCATTCCCCATAAACATTCCTTTCCTGCAGTTTGTTCTGTCTAAAAATCTGCCGGCAGGCACAGCAAACGCGGCGTAAAAAAAATTATAAATTATGTAAGCGAGTATGCCGATGGAAACCGCCGCTGCGTGAGGTGTTTTAACAGATGTCTGTATGTATGTAATGAAAAAAAGAAAGTTTATGTTGGATATTGAGAATATTCCGGTATAAAGCATCACCGCATTTAACGATTTTTTTTGTCCTTCGGGAGCGGCGGGTTTCCGGAAAGTTGGGGTTTTTTCGGAAAGCAATATAATGGGAAGAAGCGCCGTGAAGGAAACGCCCGCACCGACGGCTATGATTGTTCTTATGCCGAATCCGAGCTTCCACAGAATAAATGCCGCAAGACACCCGATTGCCATTCCGGATGAGTCCATCATCTTGTGAATTCCGAATGCCTTGCCGATAAAGGCCTTCGGAATTGTTTCGCCTACGAAGGAGTCCCTGGGCGCTATTCTTATGCCTTTTCCGACCCTCTCGCCCGACCTTGCCAGAGTGAGCAAAGCGGCGTTTGAGGCCAGGGCAATCAGTATTTTGGATAAAGACGATACCAGATAACCGACAAGTATCAGGGGTTTTCTTCTTCCCATTTTGTCGGAGAGACAGCCGCTGAAATAATGCGTGAGTCCCTGAAAGACCTCGGGAAGATTGCCGACGATGCCAAGCGCCAGCCCTCCCGCGCCGAGAGCGCAGAGAAAAGCGGGGAGCACCGCTTTTATCATTTCAGAGGAAATATCGGTAAGAAAACTAACGATTCCGAGAAGATAGATATTGAACCACATTTTCGTAAACTTCGTCTATATTCATTTTTCTGGAACCTTTGAATATAAAAATTCCGTCCGCTTCTTTCTTTATGTCTTCAAACATTGTTTTTTTATCTTCATATATTTTGGCGGTGATTTTAGCGTTTACCTTTTTGGCTCCCGAAATAAAGAGATGCCCGTATTTGCCGGTATAAAATATTTTTTGAACGCCCGCTCTGGCAAAGCGTTCTCCCGTGAGAGTGTGGAGCGCTTCGGCAGCGTCTCCGAGTTCCAGCATATCGGCGAAAACAAGTATTTTCGCGCCTTTTTCTCTGCTTATTACGCCGCACAGCGACTTTGAGGAGCCGGGATTAGCGTTGAATGAATCGTTTATCAGAATGCTTCCGCCGATTTTTTTTATTTCCATTCTTCCCGACTGCGGTTTGAAAGAAAAAATTCTTTTCGCCGAGACATCAAGCGGAATGCCGAGAGACATCGCCGCGCAGGATGCCGCGGCGGCGTTAAGAACGTTGAATCTTCCGGGAATTTTCAGTTTGAAAATCGCTCCCTTTATTTTGAATACGCTGCCGGACAAGTTTTCTTCAAGCATCTCCGCCCTGAAATCGCTTTCATTTTTTATTGAATAAGTCAATTTTGCCGCGCCCTTTCGGGGTTGGAATTTTTTTGCGTATTTATCGTCGGCGTTTATGATGAGAGTTCCTCCGTCGGCAAGCCCTGCGGCAAGTTCGTTTTTTTCGCGGAAGACGTTTTCTTTCGTTTTGAGGTCCGCGAGATGAGTATCGCTCACATTCGTGATAATTCCTATGTGCGGCTGGGCAATCAGGCACAGGGTGCGGATGCCGCCGATAACGTTTGTTTCCATTTCGGTTATGAGAACCTCTGTTTTTCTGCCTGCCTCGAGAACCGTGAGAGGGACGCCTATAAAATTGTTAAAGCTTTTTTCGGCGGCCACGACACGAAGGGATTTTTTCAATATGTGCTCAAGCATATCCTTTGTCGTCGTTTTGCCGTTTGAGCCCGTCACAGCGACAACCCGCGGGTTTATTTTTGTCCTCCAGAAAGCGGCGATTTCCTGAAGCGCCGTCTTTGTTGAATTAACCCTTATGAGAGGTTTTGAAACGCTCGCGCTAATATTTTTTTCCACAAGAGCGGCGGAGCAGATTTTGAGGGCTTCCGTCACAAAATTATGCCCGTCGTATTTTTCGCCTTTGACTGCGATAAAGAGGTCTCCCTTTTTGACTTTTTTTGAGTCAATCGAAACGCCGGTCACGGAGCCGCGAAGTTCAACTTCTCCCGCATCGCCGCGCGTGCAAGCGGCAATCTGCTTTAATTCAAGCGGATTCATAAAATTTATTATAACATAAATAGTTGAAGAAAGCGCTTGACAAAATACACAATAATGATATAATTATATTAAGCTTAGGTATGGATTGTAGGTATCGGTCGCTGATTATCTTTGACAGTTCAATTACCTGAGCCTTTTTTATTTTCCTGGTTTCCAATACCATATTCTATACTTCCTGCTGCTCACTACATTCTTTCTTCATTAAATTCTCCTGCTAAAAAATATCAGAACCGTCCCCGTTTTCTTCTCATAATGCCATCTTATATTAAAAATTCTCCACTATTTTTATTTCATCGTCGGTTAAGTCATAAAGTTTATAAACGAGCTCATCTATCTGGCGTTCGTATTCCTTGACTTTGGCTTGCTTCACCGGGTTTTCTAAATAATCCCCCTCAAAGGGGGATGTAGGGGGATTTGTAATCGCAAGAATTTTGTCAACAAGAGAAATAAATAGTTTTTGTTCTGATTTAGATATTTTCTTGATTGGTAATTTTTTCAAATCATCGGGATAAAATCCGATTTGACTTCTTCTCACCGAATCTAAAAACTTATAAGCAAACCGCGAATTAAGAATTGCCAGAAGGTATTTTAAATTAAAGAGGTTAGAATTTTCTTCTAATTGATTTCTAAGCGGATAAATATTTTTAATTTGAAAATCTTTTTTAATGTTTCCGTCAATGCTGCGGTTTTGCACATTTTTAAGGTC
>PEXM01000018.1 GCA_002779055.1 Elusimicrobia bacterium CG08_land_8_20_14_0_20_44_26 | reverse complement strand
TACCGTTTCCCTGTTTGTGTCGTCAACAAAAAAAACGGCCTCTTTGAGGTTCTTCGGAAGAGCCGCCGCGATAGCCCCGTATATCGCCCTGTTGGAGGCGATGGAATCCGACCCGCCGCGAAGGACAGTGGCATTGCCGGATTTAAGGCACAAAGCGGCAGAATCACTTGTGACATTCGGTCTTGATTCATAAATTATGAAAATGATTCCGATGGGAACGCTTATTTTTTTTATGAGCAAACCATTGGGTCTCTTCCATTCTTTGATAACATTTCCGAGCGGTGTTTTAAGAGAGGCGACAACCCTCACCTGCGAAGCCATAACACTTATCCTTTCTTTTGTGAGTGTGAGCCGGTCTATAAAGGCCTCGCTTTTGCCGAGGCGGCGGGCTTTTGAAACATCAATTTTGTTTGCTTTTAGTATTTCCCCCGCCTGATGCTCAATTCCGCGCGCAATTTTAACGAGTATACGGTTTCTTTCATCATCCTTCAAAGAGGCGAGATGACGGCTGGCTTTTTTTACTTGCGCTCTGAGTATCTGATGTATGTGTGAAATGTTCATTTTCTTAAACCCATTTTACTTTAATTCAAAAAAATCATCAAGAAATGAAAACACCTTTACCGGTATTTCACTTTCCATAGATAGAGACCTCCGGGCGCGGCGGGCTCAACCCTTTTTTCTCTGCCGCCGATTATTTTGTCAAAATCATCAGGGTTGATTTTGCCGACGCCGCATTCCACGACAAAAGATGCGATTGTCCTCGCCATTTTATAAAGGAAATGCAACCCCTCAATCTGGATGTAAAAAAGATTTTTTCCTTTTGAAACAAAACAGTCAAAAATACGGCAGACAGTGTTTTCGCGCGAAGAGCAAGACGAGAAAAACCTGAAATCCTTAACGCCAGTTATGCGGGAAGCCGCTTCTGCCATTTTTTGGCGGTCGCAGCGCTCAGGAATTTTCAGACAGTAATCAGCGTGGTAAGGGCTGTAGCCTCCGGCGCGGAAGTAATAACGGTAGATTTTTGAAACACAGTCAAAACGCGGATTAAAATTTTCATCTACGGCCAGAGAGACGGTGTTTATCCTTATGTATTTTGTAAGGCGCGAATTCAAAGCCCTTTTCATCGCGGAAGGCCGTATGTTCGTATTTGATTTGAAAGAGCAAACATTGCATCTGGCGTGAACGCCCCTGTCCGTGCGGGAGGCAAATATCAGAGAGACCTTATCCGGATCCTGTACCGTTTTACTGATGGCGCGAAAAATCTCTCCCGCGATCGTCGGGTTTTGTTTTTGAATTTGACTCCCGAAAAATTTACTGCCGTCGTATGAAATTGAAAGCTTGAAATTATTCAATTGCTCAGATAATTTTGATAAGTTCTTCCGCAATCTGAACGGCATTGAGAGCTGCGCCTTTAAGGAGGTTGTCCGAAACAATCCAAAACCACCAGCACTTCGGGCGTGATTCATCGTGGCGGATTCTGCCGACAAACGTGGCTGATTTTCCGGCGGCATCTATCGCCATCGGGTACCGGAGTTTTGAAACATCGTCAATCAGAGAAATGTTTTTTTCTTTTAGAAGCGCCTCCCATATTTCATCTTTGGTAATATCGTCCGATAATTCCACATTTACCGCTTCCGAATGCCCCCTGAAAACGGGAACTCTTACGCAGGTCGCGGAGACCTCAATTTCCGAACTGAGTATTTTTTTTGTCTCTTGCACCATTTTCATTTCTTCTTTTGTAAAGAAATTTTCCAGAAACACATCTATCTGCGGTATGCAGTTAAAAGCAATCTGATGGGGGAAAACCGAAATTTTATTTTTCGGTAAATTCAATTCTCTGAAATCGCCGTCGGCTATTTTTTTTGACTGGCTTTCAAGCTCCTTTACCGCTTTCCAACCCGCGCCCGAGACCGCCTGGAAAGTCACGACTATTATTCTCTTTATTTTTGAAATTCTGTGAACAGGGGCGAGAGCGTGAACCATTTGTATCGTAGAACAGTTCGGATTGGCTATGATGTATTTGTCCACGGCAAGGTCGTGAGGATTTATTTCCGGGACGACAAGAGGCACAGCGGGATTCATTCTCCATGCCGAGGAATTATCTATCACATAGATTTTCTTTTCGCTGAAAAGCGGAGCATATTCAAGAGAAACCGCTCCTCCCGCCGACATAAGAACGATATCCACTCTGTTCTTTTTTATCCATTCCGGCGACAGTTCTTCAACAACTATTTCGCTTTCTTTGAATTTAAGTTTCTGACCCGCCGAACGGGAGGATGCGAGAAGACGCAACTCGTTTACGGGAAAGTTATTCGCCGAAAGCATATTTATCATTTCTCTTCCGACAGCGCCCGTTGCGCCCGCCACGGCTACATCACATTTTCCCTTCCTCATTCTTCCCCCTTTGAAAAACGGCTCTCCCCTTTGAAAAAGCGGTTCTCCCCTTTGGAAAAGGGGAGTAAGAGGGGATTTGGGAGTCGGAGGGGATTTAGGGGATTGAGGGGGATTTTAATTTTTAATTTTTCATCTCTCATCTCTCTTCACTCTTCTCTCTTTTCTTTTTACTTTTTTACTTTATTACTTTTTTACTTTATTACTTTTTTCTCTTCACTCTTCACTATTTTCACAAACACTTTTCTTCTTCTCGGGCCGTCAAATTCGCAGAAGTATATTCCCTGCCATGTCCCCAAAAGAAGACGGCCTCCCGTAATGATAACCGTTAGAGAGGAACCTATTAAAGACGCCTTTATGTGCGCCGCTGAATTTCCCTCGGCGTGGCTGTAATTATCATTAAAAGGAATTATTTTATTCAATTCCATAAGAATGTCGCGTTTTACCGAAGGGTCGGCGTTTTCGTTAATTGTAATTCCCGCTGTCGTGTGAGGAACATAAACAACCGCGACGCCTTCTTTAATTTTTGACCCGGCTACGACGCCAGCAACCTTTGAAGTTATATCTATAAGTTCCGTTCCGCCAGTCGTTGATATTGAGAACTCTTTTATCATTCTGCTTATTTCCCCTTACTCTTCTCTCGCACGGCTAAAGTCACGCCTTAGGCGGATATGCCTCTGGCATGACCGTGCCGGACCTCAGATAATTTCTCGGCAAAATCAGTGCCGTCATCGGCGATTTCAATTTTAGCAACATTTTCCCTGATTTTCCAGAAGTCCCTGAACAAAACATTTTCTATGACGGCTGGAAAATTTTCTTTATTTATGTCTTCTTCTTTGATAACCACGGCGGCGGCTGATGAGGCGAATTGCGAGGCGTTAAATTTCTGATGCCCTCCGGCGCCTGGATACGGAATGAGAACGGACGGAATTTTATAATAAGACAACTCCGCGAGAGTGCCCGCGCCGGCACGGGAAATTGCGGCGGAGGCGATACTGTAAAATATCGGCATTGTGGAACAGAACGGTAGAACGATGTGTTTCCCCCTGTGGCGCTGGTATTGGTTTTGGATTTTTTCAAAATCTTTGGGGCCTGTGATGTGCACAATCTGTGCAAAACTTAATTTGTCAATAACGGCTGTGACGACCGCATTTATAAAACGACTTCCCTGGCTGCCGCCTATAACAAGCAGAACGGGCTTATCAAAGTCAAAACCGACTTCCTGCAAAATTTTTTCCTTTGAACGCATGGCGGATATAACCGGAAATTTCACCGCTCTTGCGCAGCCGTTTAGTTCCTTTGCCGCCGACGGAAATACGGTAAATATTCTGTCCGCAAATCTTTTAAGCATTAAAGACCCTTTGCCGGCAGAGGCGTTCGGTTCAAAAAAGACAAGTTCGCAGCGACTGAGCCGCGCGCACAAAAGACCCAAAAAATTAAGATACGAGCCGAAACAAACAATCTTATCCGGAGATAACCTGCAGGCAAAGACAAACAAACTGAACATCTCCCGCAAAGCGCCAAAGCGAAACTTTTTGAAGGATATAGGCGAAATGTAATGAACGTTCTCGGCATTTTCCAGTGTGTCAACCGAGGCGGGGGTTTTTACCGCGATAATTGAAGCGTCCGGAAATTTCCGGCGCAAAGCAAGAGCGGGCATTATGTGGCCGCCCGAGGCGCCTGTAAAAAAAATAAGTTTGAGTCCGCTTTTTATCCCGAAATTTATAACGGCTTGTTTATCCGACAGAGAGTATTTTTCAAGCGGCAAAGCCAAAGGCAATCATCCGCCCTCGCTTACAAGGGAACCCATCTCAAATATAGGCAGATACATCGCTATAACGATGGCGCCGACGACGATGCCGAGAAAAACGATTACGAGCGGCTCTATCAGCGAAGTCATGGCCTTCACAGCGGTGTCAACTTCCGAATCGTAGAAATCGGCGATTTTCGTAAGCATCGTATCAAGATTTCCCGTCTCTTCGCCGACCTTCACCATCTGGTTTACCATCGGAGGAAATATTCCCGATTTAGCGAGGGGTTCGGCTATTTTCTCGCCTTCGCGGATGGCTTCCCTGGCGGTCATCACGGCATCCTCAACCGCCCAGTTCCCCGATGTCTTTGCCACGGTCTCCATCGCCGAAAGAATCGGAACGCCGCTTTTTACGAGCGTCCCGAAGGTCCTTGTGAATTTCGCCGTCGCGGTTTTTATGAGAAGAGGTCCGAGAACCGGCAGTTTGAGCATGCGCGGATCAAGGAATTTTCTTCCCGCCTCGGATTTTGCGAATTTTGAAAACCCGACAAACAGTATTATAATGCCGCCCACGATAAAAAGAACGTTTGCTTTCAGAAAGTCGCTGGCATTAATCATTATCTGCGTCGGCAGGGGCAGGTTGCTCCCGAAAGAGGAAAAAACCTCCTTAAAGGCGGGAATTACAAAAACCATTAGAAACATAGTGACGCCGAAAGAAATAACAACAACGACTATCGGATACATCAGCGCGCCTTTCACTTTTGATCTGAGATCCTGCGCGGCTTCAAGATACGTTGAAAGACGCTCCAGAATTACATCCAGTATTCCTCCAAGTTCCCCTGCGCGCGCCATGTTCACATACAGAGTGTCAAAACAATCGGGATGTTTGCCGAGAGCGTCGGCGATGGACGTTCCGCCTTCAATATCTTCGCGTATTTTCCCGATAATTTCCTTAAAATAAGGATTTTCTATCTGGTCGCCGATTATCGCAATCGCCTGCACGATGGGAACTCCCGCATTTATCATAACGGCAAGCTGCCTTGAAAAAATGACGATATCTTTCGCATTCGCATGGGGTTTCATTGGGTTGATGGAATTCAGCATATCCATCAGCGCGTTTTTCTGCTGTTCGGTTATTTCAAGAACGATATACTGCTGGGCGCGCAGTTTGTCGACTGCGGCGCGCTGGTCGTTCGCTTCAAGAGTGCCTTGAAGAACGCCGCCTTTGACTGTTCTGACTTTATACGAAAATGTCATTATGTGATTCCTTTATTTATCCATCTTTTCAATTCTTCAACATCGTTTGAAACGGCAAACGCCTGCTCTTTTGTAATATACTTATTTTTATAAGCGTTGTAAAGCGCCGTGTTTTTTGTCTGCATGCCGAATCTGCCTCCCGACTGCATAGCCGTAGCCACCTGCTCGATTTTTTCCTCGCGAATCATGTTTCTTATTGCGGGAGTGACGAGAAGCGCCTCGCAAATCAGGACTCTCCCTCCTCCCTCTTTTCTAAGCAGTTCCTGGCAGAATACCGCCTGAAGCACAAACGAGAGCTGGCTTCTTATCTGCGGCTGCTGGTGCGGCGGAAAAACGTCAATAATACGGTTTATTGACTGAACAGCGTCGGGAGTGTGCAGGGTAGCAAAAGTAAGATGCCCTGTTTCGGCAACCGTAAGAGCCGCCGCTATCGTTTCAAGGTCGCGCATTTCTCCGATGAGTATTATGTCCGGATCCTGACGCATCACATGCTTCAGAGAGGTCTGGAAAGAGTCAGTGTCGGCGCCGGTTTCCCTTTGAGAGACAATGCACTTTTTATGTGAATGAACGTATTCAATAGGGTCTTCTATCGTAACGATGTGCGAAGTCCTGTGTTCATTCAGATAATCAATGATTGAAGCCAGCGTCGTTGACTTCCCGCATCCCGTCGGACCCGTAACGAGGACGAGACCCGCTCCCATCTTCACAATCTGATGTATCAAAGGAGGGAGGCCCAGTTGCTCAAAAGTCATAAAATCGAACGGTATTGAACGCATAGACGCACAGACGGCGCCCCTCTGGCGGTAAACATTCATTCTGATTCTGCCGAGCCCCTTTATACCGAAACCGAGGTCAAGTTCGCTGGTAGCTTCAAATGTCGCTTTCTGCTTTTCCGTGAGCAAACTATAAACAAGCGCCTGTGTTTGCTCGGGCGTCAAAGGTTCGTAATCAAGACGCACCATTTCGCCGTCATGACGGATGACGGGCGGCGAACCGTCCACGATATGAAGGTCGGAAGCGCCCCTGCCAATCATTTCCTTCAAAAGTTGGTCAATACCTATCATTGATTTTCCTTATCTTCGCTCGTCGGCATTAAACCCA
>PEXM01000059.1 GCA_002779055.1 Elusimicrobia bacterium CG08_land_8_20_14_0_20_44_26 | reverse complement strand
GTTCTCTCATACCCATAACATCCGCAAGACCCTGGCAGGGATGATAAATGTCGTCCGCCATATTTATTATCGGCACATCGGCGTATTTGGCGTATTCCCTGAGAATTTTGTTTCCGTCTCCGTAGTTGTCAACGGATGTCTCCAAAATTCTTATGCCTATTCCGACAGCGAATCTCGCCATCACTTTGGCGGCGTCGTGGATTGTTTCGCCCGCGACCTCAACGCCTTTCTTGACGCTCCTGAGCCGCATCGCCTTCGGCTCTATAAACTGGGCGTGACCGCCGAGTTCCGTCGCTCCCGCTTCAAACGACTGCCGCGTCCTCAGCGAAGGGTTGTAAAAAAACATAATAAACGTTTTATAGGCGAGCATGTCGTTATACGGCGCGCCGTATCTATTCGCCTTCATTTTTACAGCGAGCGACAAAATTTCCTCAATTTCCGCTACGGAAAGTTCCTGCGTCGTCACGACATCTTTGCCGAAAAGTTTTGATTTCGCCACTTTTCCCTCCTGATTTTTTATCTCATTACCAGAGCCATAATGGCTTTCTGAACGTGAAGACGATTTTCGGCTTCATCATTGACTATGGAAATCTTCGGATCGTCTATCAGTTCATCCGTAACCTCAAATTTTCTCCTCGCCGGCAGGCAGTGCATATAAACAGCGCCTTCATTGGCTTTTTCAAAATGCTTGTGTGAAATGCACCAGTCCTTTTTATAATTGGCTCCGACCTCGGCATGCCTGTCCGGATTACGCGCCCACGATTTGGCATATATGACATCGGCGCCGTTGGATGCTTTCCATATATCATGCTCTATTTTGAGAGAACCGCCGGAGGCATCAGCCGCTTTTTTCGCAAAATCCGTATAATCCTGGTCAACATCATAAAGGCCTTTTTCATTTGGATAAGCCAAAGTTATGTTCATCCCCAAAGCGCAACCCGCCGCAATCATCGTCTGGGGAACGCCGGCTGATTTTGCTCTTTCGTCATAAGCCCATGACATAACAATTTTCTTTTTTTTGACAGATTCTATCCCGCCGAACTTTTCTATCATTGTCAGAATATCGCCCATAATCTGGCAGGGATGTTCTTTGTCGTCCAGCATATTTATGATCGGCACTTTTGAAAATTCCGCAAGCCCCCTCAGCACTTTACGAGCGTCCCCGTATTCATAGGTTTCCGCGCCCATCTGGGCTTTAAGGTTATAAAGCCTGATGGCAAAACCGTCAAGAAATCTTGAAATCATTTCGGCCGTGTCTTTCCACGATTCCTTGTGAGAAAGTTGAAGTTCCTGAGGACTGTATATCTGGTCCTGTCCCCCAAGCTGAAAAATACCGCTTGAAAAAGACAGCCGTGTTCTCGTCGACGGCGAAGCAAAAAGCATTCCAAGGATCTTTCCGGCAAGAATATGCTTCTGACTCTCGCCGATAGCGTTTCTCAATTTCAGGTCCCTTGCAACCTCAAGAATGGTTTCAAGTTCTTCTTTGCTAAAATCCATCACACTGATAAAATCCCTGCCTTTCAAATTCGTAATCACTTAAACCTCCTCACCACGCGCTTAACCGCACCGCAATTTTAAGATGCAGATTCACATTTGCCCCATCGCCTGTTAAAACTAAAATATCCGCTTTATCCATTCAATCAGACCGCTTCTTCTCTTGCGCCGTTTCCCTCCCGCAATGGACGGCATTTCATCCGTCACATCGTATTTCGTGAGCCCTATGGCAGAAGTGTAAGAAAGATCATCCATCACCTCCTCGTCTCCTATTGCGTCCTGCTTCTGCACATAACCGAGTCTCGTCTGGAAATTGAATTGCGACTGTATATACTCATCTATTCCCGGAAGTTTCGCTCCGCCGCCGGTGATGATGCAACTCGTTATGAGTTCCGGCTCAATCTGCATATTTTTTATGCATTCACTGATACCTTCGGAGCCCTTCAGAATATCCTTCAGGCGTTCCGATATTATCTTGGCTATCTCCTTTACCGAGACCTCGCTTTTTGTCCGACCGTCTATTTTTGTTATCTCTATTTTACCTTCTGTCGGTATGTGCGCCTGGGTGGCAAAGCCGTAGTCCTTCTTAATCCTTGAACCCTCCGCGCGGGAGATCTTCATACATTTTGCAAGATCGTCGGTAATATAGTCGCCGCCCGACACTATCATCTGAACCCCCTTGAGAGCGCCCCTCTCATAATAACTTATTTCGCTAAGTTTTCCGCCGATGTCTATCAAAAGACAGCCGAGTTTTTTCTCTTCATCCAACAGAACCGTGTTAGCGGCGGCGAGAGGAGAAAATATCGTATTCTGAATCTCAAAACCGGCTTTCTCAACGCATTTTTTGACATTCGTGAGTATCGATGTCACCGCTATGATGTTGTAGACGTTGACATGCAGATGATTGGCGGACATTCCTCTCGGGTCGCGCACGCCTTTTTGGTGGTCCACAATATACTCCTGCGGGACCGTGTGAATTATCTGCTGCTCCTGATTTGTCAGAACCGCTCTCGCCGAATTAAGAACCTGTTTCACATCGGATGTGTTTATCTCCTGGTCGTGAGAGAGAATAGCGACCGCCGCATGATTGTTTTTTCCCGTGATGTGAAGCCCGTGAACTCCCAAATTGAGGAAGTTTATATTTACTTTCGCCCGCTCTTCGGCCTGGCCGACGACTTCTCTTATCGTTTCAACGGTATCGTTTATGTCTATGATGTTTCCTTTCTCAATGCCGTTGCAGCGGCGCGAGGCGTAACCCTTTATTTTTATTTTATCGGCGACGATACTGCTGATAACGCACTTTACATGGGAAGAACCTATTTCAAGACCCGTCTGTATAATTTCATTTGACATTTTTTTTACCAACCTCATTTTTAAGTTTAATAATAGCACTTCGCATTTTTTTTGTAAATGGTCTCAAGTCAACATAATCAAGTGTCCCGCCTTTTCTCAAAGCATCTTCGGCAATTTTTGAAACCGCCGAAAATTTATCCTTTAAAATGCTTTTGTCCGGATGACCGAAATATATTTTGTAATCCTTCATATTCATCACAAGCGACTCGCCTTCAATTTTGAAATCCACAAGTTTTTCGTAAAATTCATATTCTCTGCTGTGCAGAGCCCTGAGAAAATCAACCACCCTTTTCCTTGTGCCGGCGGAAGTATCGTTAAATCTGTCCCATCTCGGAAGCGCGTATATTTTTTCGGCGCGCTCAATGTTTTTTATTATGGTTTCGTCAAAAGTCACGACGAAACCCTGTGTTTCTTTCCTGAAAAGAGCTATGGGTATCCGCTCTCTCACATTCACGATTATTCTGTCGGGAAAGGCCCTTGTGATTTTTATATTTTTAATCCATTTTTCCCGCCGGTATATCAAAGGGTTTATACTGTAAGAAAAAATGTTTTCTCCCATCCGAAATCCCGTAAGGTGTTTTACATATTCCTCATTTAAAACCTTGACGCCCCGGACGTCTATTTTTGAGACATTGAGTTTTGACCAGTGAGTCAGAAAATTATAAAAAAAATGACCCGCCGTGAAAAACGAAAAAGCGGCAAACACGAAAAGAAATACCTTCACCGCCCTGAATGTGTTTCTGCTCTTTCTTTTAGTCATTTTCTCAAAGAATCTTTGATTATCATACCGACGGCTTTCTCAAATGAAATCCCCGCCGCCGCCGCCTCCTCCGGCAGAAGACTCGTTTCGGTCATTCCGGGAATGGTGTTCACTTCAAGAGCGTAATATCTCCCGCCGCGCGAGCGCAGGAAATCCACTCTCGCGGCGCCGCGTAAATTCATACTTCTGCAAATCAAATGCGTAGCGGATGAAATCGTTTCGGTCTCAATTTTGCTTATTTCAGCAGGCACAACGTGTCTGCTCATTTCGGGTTCGTACTTTGACTCGTAATCGTAATACTCGTTTACGGGAATTATTTCAAGAGGCGGAAGGACTTTACCAGCAAGCCACCCGACCGTAAATTCTCTGCCGTCGATATAACGTTCTACAATAACCTGCGAACCGTATGCAAATGCCTTTTTGAGCGCCTTCGGAAGACCCGTTTTTTTTCTGACCAAGGACACTCCCACAGTGGAGCCCTCCGACGAGGGTTTTACCACAAGCGGAAGAAGCGCACCGAGAGAAGCGAGCGAATATTTTTTGCCTTTATAAAGAGTTATTCCGGGAGCCGTTCTTATATTCAGCGATTCAAAAACGATTTTCGTAAGAACTTTATTCATACACACCGCCGATGGAAGAACGCCGGAAGAACTGTAAGGTATCTTCAAAATTTCCAGCGCCGCCTGAACCGTTCCGTCTTCGCCGGGGGAACCGTGGCAGGCGATGAAACAAAAATCCGGCTTAAAAGAGACGACTTTTTTTATTAAATTGCCCCTCCCTATGTCAACGATGCCGCAGTCAAAATTCATCTTCTTTAAGGCGTTGAGCACCGCGCGCGCGCTTCTAAGCGAAACTTTGCGTTCGCTCTTCGAAACTCCTGCCAATACGGCAATTTTCCTAATTTTCTGAATCAAGATACTTCTCCTTGTCCGCGCTTCACATTGCTAAAAATCTTTAATCGTGCTATAATTTCAAAGGAGGGAAAAAAAATGTCAGAATATTTAATTCCGGTAACCGTTGAACGTCTTGAGGAAGGCGGATACCTCGTGACAAGTTCCGCTCTGCAGGGACTCATCGCGCAGGGAAGAACAATATCCGAAGCGCTGGAAATTGCCGAAGATGTCGCGAGAAAACTCATTGAGTCCTGCATTGAACACGAAGATCCTCTTCCCTCGGAAATATCCTCTTTACTGCTCAAACAATCCAAAATAGAAACACAGATTTCTCTGCCGGTTGAAGTTTGAGTAAACCCCGTTAGAGAACACAGTTCTTTAACCCCGTTAGATAACAAGTATCTAACGGGGCGAGCGAATAAAGATGGCGGCTTTATACCGCCATCAAAAGGCAATGATTTATACCACCGACAGGAGTCGGTGGCATTCTCTAACGGGGTAAAATTCCCGCTCTTAGCCCGAATAAAGTAATCCATAAACTCCGCAA
>PEXM01000074.1 GCA_002779055.1 Elusimicrobia bacterium CG08_land_8_20_14_0_20_44_26 | reverse complement strand
TGGGTATTCTCATAAAAATTTTTTTTCAGCCGGAGAAAGTGCTTGTAATCGGAAAGGGTAAAATTGTCTCCGCACTCCGCAAAAGAATTAAACTGATGCACCAGGTGGCTCTGATGATTAATCGCTTTCCTGACGAGAATGAAATTGCGAATATCGTAAAAAGGGGGTTCAGCGGGGTTATTGTGGCGCAGTTCCCCGTGAATCACCAACATTCTGCGCGGATGGCCGACATCTGTGAAAAACTCGGCATCGCTTTTCAGCTCGTGCCGGATATTCTTGAACTAAAACTCGGAGACATGGTGCTTGACGAGTTTTTCGGAATACCTCTCTTGAAGCTAAAACCCACTCCCCTCGCAGGAGCGCATCTTTTTATGAAAGATGTTTTTGATGTCGCGGGATGCATAACTGTTTTGGCATTTTTAATGCCGGTTTTGGTGCTCGCGGCCGTTTTAATAAAACTTGATAGCCCCGGAGGAATTATTTATAGCCACATCAGACGCGGAAAAGGAGGCAGAGATTTCAAGTTTTTCAAATTCAGGACGATGATTGCGGGCGCCGACAGGATTTTCCGCAAGGACAGAGAAGAACATTATAAAAAAGGCGGGCTACTTTTTAAACTGAAAAACGATTCGCGCATTACGCCAGTGGGTAGATTCTTAAGAAAGTGGTCGCTTGACGAATTCCCGCAGTTGTACAATGTGCTTAAGGGAGATATGTCAGTTGTCGGACCGAGACCGCAGATAATATCCGAAGCGAAGCACTACGATGATTCCGCGAAGAGACGCCTGCGGATAAAGCCCGGCATAACGGGGCTCTGGCAGGTTTCCGGCAGGAGCGATCTTTCTTATGAGGAAATGGTTCGTCTGGATATTTTTTATGTGCAGAACTGGTCAATGGAGGAGGATTTTCGTATAATACTGAGAACAATACCGGCTGTTATTTTCGGCAAGGGAGCATATTAAATAATGAGAAATGAAAAAAATAAGGGAGCAGCGAAAATTATGGTTCTCGCCGCCGGACGGGGAACGAGATTGAGACCCCTGACTTACAGGGTTCCTAAACCCATGATACCCATCGCCAACAAACCCGCTCTCGAGCATTTTTTCTTAAATCTTAAAGAACAGGGCTTCAGCGATTTTATGTGCAACCTCTACGCTTTTCCCGAAAAAATAAGAGATTATTTCGCCGAAGGCGAGAAGCTCGGCATAAACATAAAATATTCCATAGAAAGAAAACTGCTCGGAAGCGCCGGCGGCTTGAAAAAAGTTGAGAATTATTTCAAGGATAGCACGTTTGCCGTGATTTCGGGCGACGGTTTTACGGATATGGATTTAAGAGAAGTCCTGAAATTTCACAGGAAGAAAAAATCATTCGCGACGATGGTGCTTAAAGAAGTTGACAGCGCTCTGCCGTTCGGCTTCACGCGGATTTCGTCGTCCGGAAGGATAAAAAAATTTATAGAAAAGCCCAGAATTTCAACTCTCACAAGTCCCGCCGCCAACACGGGCATATATGTCTTTGAACCGGCGGCGCTTAAACTTATTCCGAAAGACAGGTTTTACGATTTCGGGCATGACCTGTGGCCCAAACTCTTGAGGTTGGGATATCCCATTTACGGGTTTGAGACAAAGGCGTATTGGTGCGATGTCGGCGACTTAGAGGCGTACAGGCAGACGGTTTTTGACGTTCTCGACGGCAAAGTGAAGGCGCATCTTGACGTTTCCAGCAAAGAAAAAGGAGTGTTGCTTGAAAAAAATGTTATTCTCGGAAAGAATGTGAAAATTATTCCGCCCTGTCTCATAGGAGAAAATACGCGCGTGGCCTCCGGCTCGAGGGTAGGTCCTTATGTATCCATCGGAAAGAATTCAAAGATAGGAGCAAGTGTTTCGGTGAAAAATTCCATAATATGGGACAACGTTCTTATTGACAAAAACGTGAGAATAAAGAATTGTATCATAGCTTACAATGCGAAGATAAAAGAGAGCATAACGCTCTACGGCGGCGCTGTTATCAGCACGGAGGAGGAAAAATGAACGCTACCCTCCCACCGCCCTTATAAGGAGGAGAAACGAACGCTACCCTCCCACCACCCTTATGAGGAGGAGAAACGAACGCTACCCTCCCACCGCCCTTATGAGGAGGAAAAATGAAGGTTTTTGAGTTTACTTCGGAAAGTGTCGGCGACGGCCATCCCGACAAGGTTTGTGACCAGATTTCGGACTCGGTTCTCGACGAGGTTTTAAAATACGACGAGAAAAACGGTCTTTCGCCTTATAAACTGAAACGCGGGGACATCAGGGGTTCGCGATGCGCCTGTGAAACTTTTATTACGCTGGGGCTTGTGATTGTGGGAGGAGAGATAACGACGGAAGCGTGGGTGGATGTGAGAGATGTCGTCAAGAGAACTCTTGAAAAGATAGGTTACAATTCGCCCGAATACGGATTTAATTTTGAAACCTGCGGGATTCTCAACGCCATCGGAGCGCAGTCGTCCGATATCGCGCAGGGCGTTGACGCCGGCGGCGCCGGCGACCAGGGAATAATGTTCGGTTTTGCGTGCGATGAAACCGAAAACCTGATGCCCGCGCCGATTGAATTCGCCCATTCTCTCGTGAAGAACCTCAAAAAAGTCAGGGAGAGAAAAGAAATAGATTATCTCGGTCCCGACAGCAAGAGTCAGGTCACGGTTAAATATATTGACGGGAAGCCCGCAAAGATAACGAAGATTGTGGTTTCCTCCCAGCACACGAAGAAAGTTATGACGGAAAAAAACGGGAAAAGAGTGATGACCGAGGCGGCGCGCGATGAGATAATAGAAAAAGTCATAAAACCGGCTCTGCCGGGCGAACTTATGGAAGGATTTAATTACGGCAGGGACTGCTATGTGAATCCCACGGGGATTTTTCTTGTCGGGGGGCCCCAGTCCGATACGGGCGTCACAGGCAGGAAAATAATAGTGGACACTTACGGCGGAATGGTTCCTCACGGCGGCGGGGCGTTTTCGGGGAAGGACCCGTCTAAAGTTGACAGGTCCGCCTCATACGCCGCGCGCTACATCGCGAAAAACATCGTGGCGGCTCGCCTGGCGAAAAGATGCACGATTGAACTCTCATACGCCATCGGCGTGGCGCATCCGATATCGGTGTGGATTTCGACGGAAGGCACTTCCGCTATAAGCGAAGATAAACTGCTTGAACTGGTCAGGGACGAGGAAATATTTCAGTTGACACCTTCGGGCATAGTTAATATGCTTGACCTGTGGCATCCCGTCTATTCGGCGACGGCGGCATACGGCCATTTCGGCAGAACGCCTTCCAACGGCGGTTTTTCATGGGAGAAAACGGATAAAGCGGATATTCTCCGAAAGAAAGCGGGAATATAGGAAAGAGGTCCGTCCGCAACCATGCGGAAGAAATCTCTGCGATATTTCTCCCGCGCGGCACGGACACGACAACCTTCGGTTGTCAGGAGGAATAAATGGTTAAACACGATATCAGGGATATAAAACTCGCCTCAGGCGGGAAGAAGAGAATTGAGTGGGCAGACGGCGATATGCCTGTGCTTGAGCAAATAAAGGCCAAGTTTGCGCGAGAAAAAACGCTCAAAGGCGTGAAAATGTCGGCCTGCCTTCACATAACAGCGGAGACCGCAAATCTCGCCCGGACGCTCAAAGCTGGAGGCGCCGACCTCGTTATGTGCGCGAGCAACCCCCTTTCAACCCAGGACGATGTCGCCGCTTCTCTTGTCAAGGATTATGGGATCCCGGTTTTCGCAATCAAAGGCGAAAACAACGCCGTTTACTACGACCATTTGAGAATGGCTGTCAAACACGGACCCAATGTGACGATGGACGACGGCGCCGACCTCGTCTCAACCATTATTTCAAAGCACCCTGAACTTCACAATCGGATTTTCGGTTCGATGGAGGAGACGACGACGGGCGTTATAAGGCTCAAATCTATGGAGAAAGCCGGCGTTTTGAAATTTCCGATAATAGCCGTTAATGACGCCGCCACAAAGAATCTTTTTGACAACCGCTACGGCACGGGACAGTCAACGATTGACGGCATTATCCGCGCGACGGACGTTCTTTTTGCCGGCAAGAATGTCGTCGTTGCCGGTTACGGCTGGTGCGGCAAGGGTTTTGCGATGCGCTCAAAAGGGATGGGCGCCAATGTCATCGTTACTGAAGTGGATTGTGTAAAGGGGATTGAAGCCGCGATGGACGGAATGAGGGTTATGACAATGGCCGAAGCCGCCCCCATAGGCGATGTCTTCTGCACGCTCACCGGCGACATAAACGTTATCAGGCCCGAACATTTTAGATATATGAAAAACGGCGCTATTGTCGCCAACTCCGGTCATTTTAATGTTGAAATAGATATCAAAGGGTTAAATAAAATGGCAAAAAAAGTCAGGAAGAATGTGCGCAACTATGTTGACGAATACGAACTCTCAAACGGCAGAAAAATTTATATTCTCGCCGAGGGACGTCTCGTAAATCTCGCCGCGGCGGAAGGCCATCCCGCCTGCGTTATGGATATGAGTTTTTCTACGCAAGCGCTTGCCACGGAATTCTGCATCAGGAACAAAGGTGAACTCAAGGCGAAGGTCTACGATGTGCCCGAGGATATAGAAAACACGGTCGCCTCATTAAAACTTAAAGCGATGGGTATGAAAATAGACAAACTAACGAAAGAGCAGAAAAAATATCTTTCTTCCTGGACGGAGGGGACATGAAAAAGGTAAAACCAGAAAAAATGCCGGCGATTAAAAAAAACATTCTGAAACAAATAAAGGTTTTTGTTATGGACGTTGACGGCGTTTTGACCGACGGAA
>PEXM01000082.1 GCA_002779055.1 Elusimicrobia bacterium CG08_land_8_20_14_0_20_44_26 | reverse complement strand
TATTTCGCTCTCTTTTGCTTCCAACGTTTTTTGAAAACTATCCTCTTCGTCCGCAAGGCGCTGCGCAAGAAGATGGTATTTCTGCGAAATCTCCGCAAAGCGTCCCGCCGCCTCTTTCTCCCTTTCTTTTACAAGCATATTGAGAGAAAGAATCTGCGCGTCTTTCTCACCCAATTCTTTCTTGTGTTCATTTTGCAAATTATAGATATTCTGGTCGAGCGCTTCGCAGTCGTTTTCGAGCGATGAAATTTCAATTTTCAGATTTGTTTTTTCGACGGCGGCCGCCGCTTCCATTGAAGAGAAGGCGTTGCGACCGGCGATGAGAGCTTCTTTTAGCGAGACGATTTCTTTATCATACATTTCCTGCATGTGCTTTTTTTCGTCTATAAATTTCTGCGCAAGAAGATGGTATTTCTGCGAAACCTCCGCAAAGCGTCCCGCCGCTTCTTTCTCCCTTTCTTTTACAAGCATATTGAGAGAAAGAATCTGCGCGTCTTTCTCACCCAATTCTTTCTTGTGCTCATTTTGCAGATTATAAATATTCTGGTTGAGGAGCGTAGAGTCGTTTTTGAGCGATGAAATTTCAATTTTCAGATTTGTTTTTTCACGACTGGATGCCGCTTCCATTGAAGTGAAGGCGTTGCGGCCGGCGATGAGAGATTCTTTTAGCGAGGCGATTTCTTTATCATACATTTCCTGCATGTGCCTTTTTTCGTCCGCAAGAGTCAGGTATTGCGCCGAATAGTTGTTTTCAAGTTCTCTCTGTTTATTGTTCTCTTTCTCAATTGTTTTTTGAAGGTCTCTCTTATTATTCTCAAGTTCGGCTATTTTCGCCGTGAATTTTTCCACCATGACTTTCTGTGTATTTTCTAATTTCTCCACTTCAGCTTCCTGCGAGGTTATTCTGTTTCTGAGTTCTACCTCCACCGTCCGTGAAGAATCCTCAATTTCGGAAATTTTACGGTTATAATTGTCTTTGAGCGATTCATTTATTATTTTGAGTTCCGAGACACTTTTTTGGAGGAGCGCATTTTCGGCGAGCGACGATTGCGCTGACAAATTCAGTTTTTGTAGTTTCTTTTCGTATTCCGCGGTAACCTCTTCGGTCTTTAAAACCGTCTTCAATCGGAGTTCTTCTATTTCCTGGCGCAGATTTTCGTTTTGAAGAGCCAGTTCCGACGCTGTGTTGCTGCTTTTTGAAATCTCATCGGCGTCCGCAATGGCTTTTGCCTTAATTCTGTCTTCATACTCACTTGATATCTTCCGCATCTCGCCTTTCATCGCGGCAATCGTGTTTTTCAGAGCTTTGATATTTTGCTGGAGAGTATATTTCTCTCTTTCCGCCTCCCCTCTTTCAACCGTAAAACCCGACGTAACGGACAGCACTTCGTTCTTATGTTTTTCTTTGAGGTCCCTCACTTCCATGCCGATGGAATCTATTTTCGCCTGGTGCTGGCTTTCGGTCTCCTGAAGGGTTTTATTGAGTATTTTTATTTCATCCCGGAGGGTCTGAATTTCCCATTCTTTTGAGCGCAGTTTCTGGTTGAATTCTACCGTAAGGCCGGCTTCCGTCTCCATTGCTCTCACATTGAGCGATTGTATAATTTCCTCTTTGTCGGAAAGAGTTCTTTCAACCTTTTTCTCCCGTTCGCGAAGTGTGAACTCCCTCTGCGATAATTCTCTGTCTTTTTTTTCGAGTTCATCCAGGCGCTTCCGGAATTCCCTGTTGATTTTGGCTGTCTCTATAGAGACCTTCGCCTGGAGATAAGCCCTGTCTTTTTCTATATTTTTTATTTTGTCTTCAAGGGTTTGTTTTTCTTCATTGTGTTTTTTCTGTATCGCCGCAACTTGCATTCCGAGAGCGATTTTTAAATCTTTTAAATTATCGTTTTGAACCATCTTATCACAAAATCAAAAATACTTTACGCGCCAAAATCAAACCAACGCCAACGCCGTTTCGGTATTTATACATAAAAACCCCACCCTTGTCAATTTTATATTGTTAGGAGTTTGTTTATCGTCGGTCTATATTGCACAAAATTGTAGTTTTTATTGCAAAGAATGGGATAAATCAAACCGCTACAAACACAACTAGGGGACAACTACCAATTTTTTAATTTGTCATTCTAATTTCTATTTGTTAACATTTCTAAAAATTGTAGAAAGGAGGTTTTGTGAAGAAGATTGAGTATCACATAGCGGTTGGAAAAGGCGATGTCGGAAAATATGTGCTTCTTCCGGGGGATCCGGGCAGGACCGAAAAAATAGCCAAGCACTTCGAGAATGCCAAAGAAATGGCTTTTAACAGAGAATTCAGAACCTTTACGGGCCAGGTGGACGGAATAAAAATATCCACGACTTCAACCGGCATAGGTTGTCCCTCAACGGCGATTTGCGTTGAGGAACTTATTAAGTGCGGCGCCGACACTTTTATAAGGATAGGAACGGCGGGAGCCCTCCAGAAAGAGGTCTCGCTCGGCGACGTCGTCATCTCCACCGCGGCGGTGCGAGAAGAAGGGACAACAAGACAGTATATACCGCTCTCCTACCCCGCCGTCGCGGATCTCGCCGTCACAAACGCTCTGGTGGATGCGGCAAAAAATCTGAAAGTCGCATCTCATACCGGAATCACACACTGCAAAGACGCTTTCTACACCGAAGGCGCCGATATGGATAACCTGCCTCTCGGAGGCCGAACGCGGGCGATGTGGGATGCGTGGTATAAAGGAAATGTCCTGGCAACTTCTATGGAATCCGCCGCCCTCTTCATCGTTTCATCTATACGGCGCGTGCGGGCGGGAGAAGTGCTCGCGATTATCGGGCTCACTTACAAAGACGAGCCGATCGCAAAAAAAGTCGGCGTGGAAGAAGCCATAGCCGTTGCGATAGAGGCGGTAAAAATCCTTGAAAAAAGACGGAAATCCTGAAAGTTTTAGAGCCACCCGATGGAAAATAAAGGAATGAAAAAAAATATACTTTTCTTTTTCCTCGCTCTCGGATTCGTCTTTTCCTTATACATACTCAGCCAGAGAGTGACATTGGAGAAAACACTCAAAGCCGTTGAAATCGCATGCGATTTCAATGACGTGCGGTTTCTGGCGGAGATTTCGGGAGGAAGCATAACCGAAGTTCTCAAAGACCTCAAAAGCGTAGGAATAACAACTGTGGGAGTGACGGAGTCAACGGTAAAACATCTTGCGGAGTTGGGCATCATCACTCTTACGGACGGACGTGAAATGGACAAATGGCTGTACGTTTTCGGTCAATCGCCGAAATTTCTTGAAGCCAAGCAAATAGCAAACAGGGACGACTTCATATATGTATTCACCAAAAACCCGGCTCTCGGCAAATTTATAAAAACGGCTCTTCTCAAAAAATTAGACGAGGCCTCCGTCATCGGAACTTTCACGGGGCAGTACTATATGGTTATCGCATCCGGCAAAAAAATGGCTTCCGAGAATATTCATCTCGGTTTCTGGCAGTCCGAAATAGACACGCTCAAATACGCAGGTCTGCGCTATATCCTGCGCCCGTCGGACGATGCGCTTATCAGTGAAAAATGGCTGGACGGGCTTTTTGAAGGATTTGAAACCGATTCTGACCTCTCGGGTATCCTTGTAGAGGGCTTCCGCGTCCCGGGCGACCCCAAAGTGTTCGCAAAAAATCTCAAAAAACTTGACATACCTTTCGGCAGCACTGAATTTACCAAAATATCCGGCGCAGACGAAGTCGTAAAAGAACTGGGCAAAACTTTTTTGTGTTATTCGCCGAAAGGTGAAAACGACCGGGAAGCGATAGAAACAGTCGTAAGAAGCGTGAAAGAAAGAAACGTCCAGCTCATATATCTGCACCCGAAGGGGGAGTCATATCCCAAATTTATTTCTTTTCTTGCGCGCATTAAAAGCGCGCTGGAAGAAAATTCCTTTACAATCGGCAGATTTAAACCCCTGCCGCTGTGGGGTGGAAATTACTGGGCTTTTTCACTTATAGGGACGGCCATCCTCCTCGCCGCCGGATGGCTGCTTACGATAATATACAAAGTGAGCCCCCAGTTTGAACTGGCTTATGCGGTCATCGCTCTGGCCTCGCCGATTTTTCTCGTGAAATTCACGGGTTTCAGAATGTTTTTGGCTTTTATCGGCACTATAACTTTTCCGGTCCTGGCAATCTCAAAAACGTGGAAACGCCTGAAGCTGCCGCCTCTCTTTCTTGCCGTTTGGCTTTTTATACAGATTTCCGGCCTATCCTGTCTCGGCGGAATTTTCGTCGCCGCTATTTTATCTTCAACCGATTTTATGCTGAAAATAAATATTTTTAGAGGGGTCAAACTCTCTCTTCTCGCGCCGATGGCGATAGCGTTTGTCCTTCTTTACGGCCGGGAAAAAAGTTATTTCACAACCAGCTTAACGCGTCTGTGGCGGAAAAGACTTGAAGTAAAACATCTTTTTATAGGAATAGTCATCGGCGGTTCGCTCATGCTTTTAGTGCTGCGAAGCTCGAATTATCTGAATTTTATGCTGCCTTTTGAGTCGGAAGCGCGCAATATTCTTGAAAAACTTTTCTATATAAGACCGAGATTCAAGGAATTTTTACTCGGACATCCCCTGATGCTCATTGGTCTATATCTTTATCCACTGGCGGCGAAAGTAAAAAAAATACAGTTTCGTCCGTTTATTATACTCGGTCTCATAGGACAGGTCTCTATTCTAAACACTTTCGCCCACATTCACTCCCCCGTCACGATTTGCCTGTTCAGGACTTTTAACGGCCTGATTCTGGGAATAATCATCGGCGCAATAGTTATCAAACTGATGCAGGCATTAAAAATTATATCCGCCCCGTAACAGGCGTCCGCCGAAGGCGGATTTGCATAATGAAAAATAAAAACAAAATATTGGTTCTTCAGGGAAGTGAATGGGTTAATACAACGTAGTTCCCCCTTTAGCAAAGGGGGCAAGGGGGATTTGCAAATGAAAAATAAAACTAAAAAAATATTCGCGGCGGGCTATTTCGGGTGCGGGAATTTCGGCGACGAACTGCTCCTGGATATTTTTAAAAAGAGGATTCCTCCGGAATATTCCGTAACGGCTCTCGACGCCCGGAAAAACATCTTAAAAATATTTTCCGACATCCTTTCCTGCGACTCGCTTGTCTTTCCGGGAGGCGGCGTTTTTCAAGACGAGACATCGCTTCACTCAAATCTCTTTTATGCCTCCCTGATAGCGCTGTCAAAATTAGCGGGGAAACCGGTCTTCCTTCTTGATCAGGGTTTTGACATTAAAAGCCCCTTCTTAAAACTTTTTCTGAAAAGAGTGCTCTCTCTGGCGGAAATGATTAGCGTCCGGGACGAGGCATCTTTCCGTATGCTTCACAGAATGCATCTTGCGCCGTTCAAAAGCGCCGATGCCGCTTTCGGGCTCCCGGTTGTTAAAAAAAAGACAAGAAATTTCCCGCCTCAAATAATAGCCGTTATACCGCGCGGCGATTTGCATATTTGGGAAAACCTTTTAGAAAAATGTTTAATCAAGTGGAAAAATGCCGAATATAAAATTGCCGTATTAAATGCCCGAAATGATATGGCTCTTTCACGGAAGTTATCGCTCATTACGGGCTCTAAAATAACAAAAATAACTTCTGTAAAAGAAATGCGCGATTTTATGTCTCTTGCCGATATGGCTCTGCTTGCCCCTTTCCATTCAATCGTTTTCGCTCTGCTTTCAGACATTCCGTTTCTCTGCGTCCCCTATTCCGCTAAAATTGAAAAGCTCCTTCAGGCGGAGAAGCATCTTTCAAAAAACATCTTCCGCCCGGCCAGCGAAGTTTTTTGTATTGCTCCGGAATTTTCCGCCAATTATTATAAATTGTCGGAAGAAAGTTCTTTCCAGATTTTTTTAAATTTGCTAAAAATTAAGTTAGGAAAATGAAACTTCTTTTAAAAGCGCAAAACCTGTGGCTTGAAAACAAAGACGGCATTGTATTCAAAAATTTCAACATAGAAATATTTAAGGGAGAACTCATATGGCTTGAAGGTTCCGTCGCAAGCGGCAAAAGCATGCTGCTTGAAACGCTCACCTTTAAAAGGAAACCGTCAAAGGGTTCAATCGCCTCACAGGAAAAATTTCCCCTGTTTAACCGCAGTTCCTCGCTTCTTTCTGATGAAACGGTCAAGGATAATCTGCGGCTCGTTATGAAGGATGACTCATCATTTGACAACACTTTCGGTTTATCCGAGATGCTCAAAAATATGAATCTTTTCGCCATAAGAGGAAGAAAAGCAGGGGACCTTTCTTCGGGCGAGAAGGAACTTCTGAAACTCGCCACATATCTTGCGCTTTCCGCTGAACTCATTTTCTTTGACGAACCGCTGGCTGCTCTTGACGAAGAAGGTCGCAAGACCTTTATACGCGAAGCGTCAAAGAAAAACAAAGAAGGCAGCGCTCTCTTTTTAACGTCATTTATGCCCTGCCCCGATTCCCTGCGCTCTTCGGCGCGTAAATTGATTCTAAAGGACGGATACGCTAATGAAGAATAATATGCGCCTTACAGCCCTTAACACTTTTTTTTCTTTCTGCGTCGCGAGCGTTTTAATTTTAAGTTTAAACCTGCGCAAATACGAGAAAAGCATATGGAATAAAATTTACATTGCGGCATTCACGGATGAAGACAAAAGAATTGATGAAATAACCGGCGAAATCCGGCTGATCAAAGGAATCAGGAACGTAATGTTTTTTTCTAAAGAAATGGTGGCAGATTCTTTCGGAAGCAAACTCGTCGGGAAAACCACATTAAATAAATTGGATTCCGTTTTTCCTGCGGCGCTTTTCAAAATATATCTCAACGAAATGGATTTTGAAAATTTCACGGAAACGGTTCAAAAAATATCCTTAATTAAAGGAATAAAAAGCGTGGACGACGGCGGGAAAGCGGTCAGAAATCTTTTTAAGTTCTTTGAAAAACTGAAAACCCTAATTTTTGCGGCGGAAATTATTCTCATAATAGTGTGCCTGATTGCGGGTTTTGAAACCATTCTTGAGGGCAAAGAGATGAGAAACAGGTTTATGTATCTCCGAGAGAGAGGTTTCGGAAAAGAAACCATTATAATGAAAAACCTGACTCCCATCGTTTTTATTCCTCTGATTTCGGCGATTGTTTCAATATTTATTCTATTTGTAATCTGGAAACACGCGGGGGACTCTCTTGCCGACTTTCTAAATACGACGGAGACCCTCGCCGTATTTCTGATATCTTTCTTCCCGTGGTTTTTTATTATTTCGGGGAAGTGATGCGCCGCGCCCATTTACGGGCATTTCTTTATTTTTTTGTTGCCGCATTGGTCTTACAGGTTTGCGAGCCCCTTTTTGCTTCCTCTAAACTGGAAACGGAAATGGAAAAAATTGAGAAAGACATTCAGAAAAGCAACAATGATTTCGCAAATCTCAAAAATGAAATAGATAAAATATCAGGGGAATTGGATGAACTTTCAAACAAAAAAAATGCCACATCAAGCAGGATAAAATATTTATCCGGCAAACTTCAGGAACTTACGAAAAAAATCCGAGCAATGAACTCAAAATACATTAGCCATAACGAGAAACTCACGGAATTAGCGACCATCATTGACACAAATAACAGAAAATTGGAAAAGGCGCATTTTTTTCTTACGGGCAACGCCGGAAAGACCTTTGAAAAAGAGGCATCCGAAATATCCTGCCACGCAATGTTTCTTGAAGATTACGATACTTCTTTTGCGGTTAGAATCCGCTCTTACATAGTCGGCGATTTGCTTTTGAAGACGGAAAATTTCATTGAAAACTGCGAAAATTTAGGAGAAAAACTGCGCGAGGAAGCCCTGAAAATAAAAAAAATAACGGAGAATCTTGAAACCGCCCTTGCCGAACTTTCCTATAAAATATCCGCTAATAAAAAACTCAAACAAAATTATGAGGAAAATCTCAAAAAATTGAAAAACAGGGAAGAAAGCCTGCGGGCAGAACTGCGGCAGAAAGAGCAAAATAAGGAAAAACTGGATTTGCTTCTTGAAAAACTTATGGGAAAAAAGAAAGACCTCATTGCCGAAAAAGAAAAACTTAAAGAATTTGACAAAATTAAAGGGTCTCTCATCTGGCCCGTCGAAGGCAGAATAATCAGTTCTTTCGGACGGCAGTCACACCCCGAGCTTGACACTTATATCATAAACAGGGGCATAAAAATTCTCTCATCAAGCGACACCGTAAGAGCCGTAAGCGGCGGAAACATATCGTTTGCGGGGGTCTTTGAGGGTTACGGAAAAACTGTTATTATAGACCATAGCGAAGTTTTTTTTACGGTCACGTCGTTTTTGGAAAAAATTACGGTGAAGACCGGAATAACCGTCTCAGCCGGAGACGAGATTGGAAAATGCGAGACGGGTGATGAGGTGTATTTTGAAATTCGCAGGGCGGGTCTGCCTGAAGACCCTGCTCTGTGGCTGAATCCCCCTCTCAATCTCCCCCTTTACAAGGGGGAGAAGTGAATATAGTGGAGACCCCCTCTCAATCTCCCCCTTTACAAGGGGGAGAAGTGAATATAGTGGAGACCCCCTCTCAATCTCCCCCTTTACAAGGGGGAGAAGTCCGAAGGACAGTAGGGGTTAAAGGAGAAAAATAAAATGAAAAAACTGCTGCTTTTGTTAATGGTCGCCGCCATCGCGGCGACGACTTTTGCCCGCAACGATTACGAAGACCTGAAACTCTTTAACGAAGTGATGTCGCAGATAGAGACAAATTACGTTGAAGAAAAATCGGTGACGGTTCTTACGGACGGAGCGATAAACGGAATGGTACAAACGCTTGACCCGTTTTCGCAGTATATGAAGCCCGATGCCGCAACGATGATGGAAAGCGAAACACAAGGTCACTTCGGGGGTTTGGGCATCAGGATAACCATCCGCGATAAGTATCTGACGGTAATCACGCCTCTCCCTGGCACTCCCGCATTCAGAGAAGGAATACTTCCTGACGATAAAATAATTAAAATAGAAGGCGAAAGCACCGAAGGCATAACCTTAATGGACGCCGTTACAAAACTGCGCGGGAAGCCCGGAACAAAAGTCATAATAACGGTGGCGCGGAACAAAGAAATAAAAGACATAACCATCACGAGAGAGGATATAAAAATTGAAAGCGTCCCTCCCGACAATTCAAAAATGCTTACGAGCGCAGTCGGCTATATTCAAATTACCGAATTTACGGCAACCACGGCGGATGACTTCGCCAGGGCATACGCGGAGCTTGAAACCAAAGGTATGAAGGCCTTACTGCTTGACTTACGCAATAACCCGGGCGGGCTTCTCACGTCGGCGGTAGATGTGTCAAAACATTTTCTTGAAAAAGACCAGTTAGTCGTTTATACGAAAGGAAGACGGAAAGAATCGGATTTCAAATTCTTTAACGACAAAACCCTGCATGAAAAAATACCCCTCATTGTGCTCGTAAACAGGGGCTCCGCCTCGGGCTCCGAAATCGTTGCCGGAGCCGTAAAGGACTGGAACAGGGGTTTGCTCCTCGGAGAAAAGACATTCGGCAAAGGTTCTGTTCAAAGTCTGATAGGTCTTTCCGACGGTTCTAAACTGCGCCTTACAACGGCGAAATATTACACGCCGTCGGGCGTTTGCATACACGACAAAGGAATTGAACCGGACATAAAAATATCCATATCTCAGGAAGACCAGATAAAATTGATGAAGCAAAGCGAAGTAATTTATAACCTGACCGAAGAAGAGATGAAAAAAAAAGAGGCGGAAAAAATAGAGGACGCCCAGATTGAGAGGGCGAAAGAAATACTGCTGGCGGAATTAAAACTTTCGGGCGGGCTCCCTTCTAAATAATTCTTACAAGTGGCAAGACGTAAGAAGAAAAAAAACTTATACAAATTTATACTGCTGGTAATTTTCGCCGCGACCTTCGGGACGGCGCTCTTTTATTTCCTCACGCAGAGAGGTGAAAATCTGGAAAGAGATTCCCTCATAATTGAACGCAATATCAATAACCTTCTTTTGAAACTGGCCATCCCCGAAAAAAATATAATAACCTGGCGCGTGGAGAAGAAACAACAAGGTAAAATCTGGATAGAAATTAACAAAGAAGCTCCTCTCGGGCGGGCGGAGTGGAGCATTGCCCGCAGCGCGCTCTTAACGGAAAACCTCAGCAATAAACAAAATTACACCGTCTCTTATGCGGAAATCCGCGGCGGAGGAGCCCTAAAAGCGACGGTTAAAAACAGAGGTCTCGTTTTCGCCCGCATAACATTTTCCGACATAAAAACGAAACCGCTCCTTTGCATCGTCATAGATGACTGCGGGTCGGATAAAAAACGGCTGACCGACTTTATGGAACTCGGGATGCCTCTTACTTTCTCAATACTTCCGGACCATCGCCACACGCAATTGTTAGACGCATCCCTCGCGAGAGCGGGTTTTGAAACTCTTTTGCACCTTCCGATGGAGCCCCACAAACCGGATCTCAAATCTATGGGCAAAGGCGCTCTTTTAACCGATATGAGCGCCGCTCAAATTAAAAGCGTTCTCCTCTACGACCTTCTGCAGGTTCCTTCCGTAAAAGGCGTAAACAACCACATGGGATCGCTTTTTACCGAAAACGCCGATAAAATGAGGGTGGTGCTCTCAATATTAAAAAGCAAAAATTTATTCTTCCTGGATTCCGCCACTTCCCCGCGAAGCGTCTGTCTCAAAACAGCGTCGGAAGCAGGCGTGCCGTGTTTGAGAAACAGCGTTTTTCTTGATACCATTGACGAAACGGATAAAATCAAGGAAAGAATCCGCGAGGCACTTTCTATCGCGCGCAAAAAGGGTTATGCCGTAGCGATAGGACATGTGACGCGGAAAAACACGGCTCAGTCCCTGAGAGAAATGAAAGACACTCTAATCCAGGGGGCGGAAGTCACAACGCTTGAAAATATTCTCGCCGAATACGGAGAAAACAAATGAAAAGTTATCAACAGGGGGATGTTAATAAAGGGATTTCGGT